>NZ_JBQPRB010000003.1:0-304737 GCF_052266715.1 Jeotgalibaca sp. A122
ATGCATGGAGCGGACTGGTACTAATCGGTCGAGGACTTAACCACGATTGAAGATTCAAAAAAGCAAGCGCGGAATGGCTTTGGTCGGCCGTTACGACGTGTTATGGATTCAGTTTTGAGGGAACGCGGTTCCCCCAATTAAATAGATGTGCGGTGGCGATGGCGAGAAGGCCACACCTGTTCCCATCCCGAACACAGAAGTTAAGCTTCTTAGCGCCGATTGTAGTGAAGGGTTTCCCTTTGTGAGAGTAGGACGCTGCCGCGCAAAAATAAAACACCTTGGATTATTTATTATTCTGAGGTGTTTTTTTGTGTTGCGACACTATCATCTATAACCCTCTAAAATTTTTCAACAAAAAAAATTGTTTTTGCGATTTTTTGCTTATATATATATGAGCACACAAAATGGGAGGGTTACGATATGAATAAAATACAAAAATCCTTGATCAGGGAATCACTGTACCACCGAATAGATTTGACGAAGGAAAATTTGGTCTATTTCCAAATGTCACGCCCAGACATGGTAAAAGAAATGAGTTTTCCGACTTATGATTTCAATGAACTCAAGCCAGGTGTTATTTGCCAGGAGTGTCATTCTTTCAGTACGTATGTGCAGGCACAAACCACCTTTTGTCGGTGTTGTGGGGAAATCGAAGATGCGGAAGAAACAATCAAGAGACACAGCGAAGAGTTTCAAATGCTCTTTCCAGACATACCTGTTACGACTTCACGAATCCATAATTGGTGCGATGGACTTTATTCAAAACAAAGAATTTATCGGGTATTGCGGAAAAATTATCATACCATCGGAAGGACGAAAGCAGCGCAATACGAATGAGTTGTTGTATAATGAACGAAAAGGGAGGACGAGAAAATGAATGGAGAATTAATTTTGATTCGCCACGGAAAAGCAGGCAGTGCTGAACCGGGCAAAGACGACTTTTATCGCCCTTTGACACAAAAAGGGAAAGATGAATTTACGACATTTATGAAAACGGTTAAACCGGAGTTGGGTACAAACGAAATTGAAGTGTGGACGAGTCCGTTGCTACGTGCGAAACAAACGGCTGACATTTTTATCGCTAAAATGGGAATCTCAACTTATGAGGAAAAGGAATTCCTGGCAAATGGCGATTTAAAAACATGCCTCAAAGAGTTGGAAGCAAAACAGAATTTTTGTGTTGCCTGTGTGGGACACGAGCCATACATGAGTATGTGGGTACGGGAGCTAACCGGGATGGAAACACCATTTCCTAAAGGTGCAGTGATGGTCATTAAATTCGATGGCGAAAAAATTGCGATGGACATGAAATTGTCGCCAAAAGGGTGAGTGCGATGAAAGAAATATTGTTGGCGCGTTTAGAGAAGATTCGGCGGGCTTACGGGGATTTCAAGCAAAACCCAACTGATCCGGAGACTACGCATCAATTGCGGGTGAACATCCGAAAATTACGTGGCTTATTGAATTTCATGAAGCCAGTACTGGCAGAAAATGAGTATACTGCAGTTAATCAGGTGTTGCGTGAGACAGGACAGATTTATGGTGACTTGCGGGAACTGGACGTATTGATGGCCCTGTGCCTTGAGATTGTGGCGGAACAACCGGAATTAAAAGCGGCTTCGCAAGAACTCTTTGCGTTTCTCCAAAAGGAACGACGGAAAGAAATGGCCCAAATCTTGAAACAAGACATCCGTTTGAACCTCAAGGCAGTCGAAAATACACTCAATCGCCTGCAGTTGCCCGATAAAAATTGGGATAAATTCGTTACGAAGCGCATCCAAAAGTTGGCTGAAGAACTTAAAGAGGATTACAAAGCTTTGGATAAATCAGACTACAAGAAAAGTCATAAAGTACGCATCAAGGCAAAGAAAGTGCGTTATGCCGCAGATGACTTCAATGTGATAGCTTCCAAGGATTTATCGGACCACATTGCTTACGCTGAGAAAGTCCAGGATAAACTAGGTAAAATAACGGATCAATACATCAATAAGCAAATGCTGAAGGATTATGGACATGAAGTGCGAAATGCGGATTTGAAAGAGTTGTTTGAAAAAATGCAGGAATATGTATAAAAAACGGGTCTGGGAAATAACTCCCGGACCCTTATCTATTTACGAATACTTCAACACAAACGTGCTCAAAAAGGCAGCCCCGACGCCACTGGAACGAATAATGCTCAGATGGTCTGCGACCATCCTGTGCTTATTCGTTCCAGTGGTTCGGGGCTAAACGCCTTTTTTCCCACTCTCATTTTTCGTATTTTAAGGTTTTTCGATGATTTCCATAAACTCATGACCTGTAATGGTCTCTTCAACCAATAAGTAGTGTGACAATTCGTGTAACTTCTCAAGGTTCTCACTAAGAATCATACCGGCTTTCTCGTGGGCCGAATTTATCAATTCAATTACTTCACGGTCAACGCGTTCCGCCGTTCCGGCCGAAACATTCATCGAGGTGTCACCACCCAAATATTGATTCGTTTGTGTTTCAATTTGCATCATGCCAAACGTATCGCTCATACCGTAACGTGTAATCATCGCGCGCGCAATTTTCGTCATCTGCTCAATATCATTGGAAGCACCGGTTGTTTGCCGACCGAAAATGATTTCCTCGGCAGCCCGACCACCAGCCAATGTCACCAATTTATTGTATAATTCTTCCTTGCTCATCAACGTCTTTTCGCCTTCTTCAATCTGCATGGTATAACCTAATGCACCCGAAGTCCGTGGAATAATCGTAATCTTATGCACCGGCGCGGAATCTGTTTGTTTAGCCGCCACCAGCGCGTGACCGATTTCGTGGTAAGAAACGATTTCTTTTTCTTTCGGGGAAATAACAGCATTTTTGCGTTGGTAGCCAGCGATGACGGTCTCTACGGACTCTTCTAAGTCACGCTGCGAAACGCGGTCACGTCCTTCACGAACGGCCCTTAACGCCCCTTCGTTGACGATGTTCGCCAACTCCGCTCCGGATGCCCCGCTGGTTGCGCGGGCAATCGTATTATAGTCGATATCAGGTTCCATCATGTAATTATCAGCGTGAACTTTCAAAATATCTTCACGGCCTCTTAAATCAGGTAATTCAACTGGTACGCGGCGGTCAAAACGCCCCGGACGTAAGAGGGCCGGGTCCAATGATTCCGGACGGTTCGTTGCTGCTAAAATAACGACGCCTTTATTGGCTTCAAACCCATCCATTTCCGCCAGCAATTGGTTCAATGTTTGTTCCCGTTCATCATTTCCGCCCATACCGCCCGCACCGTCACGTTTCTTGCCAATCGTATCAATCTCATCGATAAAGACAATGCAGGGGGCTTTCTCATTGGCTTGCTGGAACAAGTCGCGGACTTTAGCCGCTCCCCGTCCGACAAACATCTCTACAAATTCGGAACCGGATATACTGAAGAAGGGAACATCCGCTTCACCGGCAACAGCTTTAGCCAGCAATGTTTTACCTGTACCGGGAGGCCCGACCAAGAGGACACATTGAGGATTTTTTGCTCCGATTTTTTTGTACTTTTCCGGTTGATGGAGATAATCGACGACTTCGGACAAGGCTTCTTTGGCTTCATCTTGACCCGCAACATCATCGAATGTTTTCGAGTCACCCGCTTTAACATAGACTTTAGCGTTGGACTTGCCAAAAGACATGGCGCCACCCGCGCCACCACCCATACGTTTTGCCATTTGACGCGAAAGCATGGAACCAATGCCCCAGAATATCAACAACGGAATACCGTAAGAAAGTAACAAGGAAACGATAGGAGAAGCTTCAGTAGGGATGTCGGTCGCGAAGACGACATCTTGCGCTTCCAAACGGTTGACCAAATCTGGATCGTTGACGATACCGGTAATATATACCTGGCGCTCATTTTTTTCATCTGCAGCAACATAAGTGATTTGATTATTTTCAATCTTTACTTCAGAAACGCTACCATCCTCCACTTGAGAAATAAAGGAGCTGTAAGGTACTTCCACGACGCTGCGGTTTGCGATGGAAGGGAATAAAAAGGCATTCCAGAATAATAAACCAACAATGACTAATAAAATATAGTAGATCAGTGGTTTACGATTATCCGTGTTGAAATTAAATTTATTTTTTTCGGGCATAATGTGCATCTTCCTTTCTGTTCGTTTGTGCTATTATTTTTTGTAAAGCGTGTAG
Source organism: Jeotgalibaca sp. A122 (assembly GCF_052266715.1). NCBI lineage: Bacteria > Bacillati > Bacillota > Bacilli > Lactobacillales > Carnobacteriaceae > Jeotgalibaca > Jeotgalibaca sp. A122. The sequence continues at coordinate 4,165 of NZ_JBQPRB010000003.1, forward strand.
GCCAGTGGTCAAATCTTGAATGGTTTCTTCACCGACTGCTTCAAATTGGTGCGCGAGCCTTTGTTGAAAGCGGGAGATTACAGCGGAACCATGTTCTGTTAATATTAGACTGATGTAGCGTTCGTCATCCTTACGACGCTTGCGGATGATAAATCCTCTTACTTCCAACTTTTTACATAGTGTAGAAGCATTCCCGTCGTTCATATCCATCAACTCAGCTAATTCACGAAGTGAGAGGCCGTTCGCTTGAGAAATGTAGACGAGTGTCTGGAACTGGCGTGAAGTCATGTTGAATTCCCGCGAAATGGGTTTAGTAAGCCAATTTTTAAAATTTTGGATGGAGGCCAGCAGTTGCCACATCTCGCTTAAAATGTCATTTCCTGTCATGTCACCACTTCTTTGTCATTAAATTAGTTGTAAACTACAATCATTGTAAAAGACATATTTGAAGAAATAATGAATTTTGCTTGAATTAATCCCAGGAGGAAGATAATGAACCACATCTTATTTAAATCACCCATAGGTCTCTATGTTATTAGTGCGAGCGAGAAAGGTATCACCCGGCTCGACCGATTAGCGGCAGATGAACCCATTCCCAAAACCAAAGAGACACCTTTATTGCTTGAGGCAAAAAAACAGCTTGAGGAATATTTTAACGGTGTACGGAAAGACTTTGACCTACCACTCGATACAAAAGGAACACCTTTCCAGGAAGCGGTCTGGCAAGCGTTGCGGACGATACCTTACGGAAAAACAGCCTCCTATAAAGACATCGCAGTTGCCATAGGAAACCCCAAAGCGGTTCGGGCAGTGGGTGGGGCAAACAATCGTAATCCCATATCCATCATTACACCATGCCACCGCGTCATTGGTATTACCGGTAAACTGGTCGGATATGGTGGGGGGATGGATGCCAAAGAGTATTTATTGAGAATGGAATTAGAAAATAGCTAAAGGATAAAAAAAGGGCCGCCGTCTTTAGACAGCAGCCCTTTTTGTGTGAGGTAACAAAAATCAACGATTTTTATTACGTTATCTATTATAACGAAAATATCAGTAAGAACCAAATTGTTTTTCAAGTTTTCTTTGCAGAACTTCATAACCGGAACAAATCCCCCAATAAATGAGCGCCACCATAATATACATGGTCATATAATCATTTTCCCGTCCACCAACTATTTTGGCATTTTGGAAAATATCCGGAACCGTGATCATAGCTGCCAATGAGGAACTTTTCACTAAATCAAGGATTACGTTAGAAAGAGGCGGAACCGCAATACGTAAAGCTTGGGGAACAATTATCCGCCACAATACTTTTTGGCGCGGCAAACCAAGTGACATGCCCGCTTCCCATTGCCCATGGTTGATGGCATTCAAGGCTGAACGGATGATTTCCGCGATATAGGCTGCAGAACTCAAAGTGAATCCCAGAATCGCAGCCGGCACCGCATCGAAATAAACCCCGATGAAAGGAAAACCAAAATAAAGCAAGAACAGCAATACCAATGTCGGTGTTCCTCTCATGAAGGAAATGTAAATGGCTGCAAATTTATTCAGAAGTGTGAGTTGCGAAATGCGCATCAAGGACAGAATAAACCCCCAAATTAAACCAAGCGCGAACCCTACTGCGGAAATCAATAACGTATAGCCAATCCCAGACAAAACGTAACCAAAATTTTCAATCGCTAACTCAATATTGAAAATATATTCCCATTTTATATCTGAAACATTCATTTATTAGTCCTCAGGTTCAAATACTGGTAATTCATCCACGTTCTCTAAAGGAACCGTTACGTCTTCGCCGCCGAAGAATTCTTCAGATAATTCACGCAATACGCCTTCTTCGCGCAATTCAGCCAAAGCTTCATCGATTTTAACTTTTACAGAATCATCTTCATTGTTCAAGACGATGGCTTGTTCAGATGGATTGTATTTCAAATCATGCATTTTAACACCTAAGTCCGCAAAAAATTGAACCGCGGTATTAGAGATATAGTAATCGTTTGGAATAAAGTCTGTACGGCCGCTGGCAACATCACGGAAAAATACGTCGTTAGTAGCATTGTCATATGTAACAGGTTCAGCGCCTAAAGAACGTGCGATTCCCATGTAAGTTGTCGTGGCACCACCAGCAGCTTTTTTACCATCCCAATCTTCGAAAGATTCAATACCTGAGTTGTCGCTTGCCCGAACAACCAAACCGCCAAATGAATATTTATAAGGTTCAGAGAATAGATAGTCTTCTTTACGAGCATCAGTAATATCAAAACCGTTTGCTGCCAAGTCCGCTTGTCCGCTTTGAACGGCTGTCAAGATACCATCGACACCCATCTCCATAAATTCAACTTCTAATTCTAGTTTATCAGCAATTGCCTTCACGATTTCTACTTCATACCCTGTTAATTCATTATCATCACCGTGGAAAGAACTTGGGAAAAGGGTTCCAGAAGTTGCAACAGTTAATTTTCCTTTTTCTTCAATCGCGTCCCACGCTGTTTCTTCGCTACTTTCGCCTGTGTTACCTCCGCAAGCTGTTAGTACTAATGCAGATAAAGCCGTTACCAAACCAAATTTCATTTTCAATCCTGTTCGCTCCCTTATGCTGTATTTACTTATTAAAGTATCATTGATTCAAATAAAATGCAACAGTTTGGAAAGCTGTTTCATTTGTGAAAATAGTAATTTAACACAGTGTTGTGAAACAGAAAACCCCTGTGTACGAAACACAGAGGGTTTGGATTATCCTTCGTAAACACCACGGACATTTTGCGCATCAACACTGAATAAAATACCGGTATCTTTATCGTTGAAATTAATTTTTTTGGTTAATTCACTTTCAATGGTGTTAGCGAGATGTTTGCCAACCAAGTTGATGACGATCTCTTTTTCGGAATTAATTTCAATTCCGAAAACTTGCGTCACCGTTTCTGCAAAGGCGCCATACGCAGGAATAACCGTTCCACCTGCGCCACCAGCTTCACGAACGGCCTCGATTACTTTATCCCCATCACCCTCAGGCACAATCGAAACGAACATTTCATGGGTTGCACTAGGTGCGGGATCCGTTTCATGTAAATCGCTGCTTTGGGCGTGCGTGCCAACAACCGTTGAAAGGGGAGTTGAAAAGATTATTCCCCGGTTGGGTTCCTCCAAATGGAAGGTTTCTTTAATGTGATTAATGGTTAATACGGTATGTTCACGTCTGCTGACCATTAACAGAACTTCCTTACGGATTTCGGAAAGCCCCAGTTTTCGTAATAAACCACTGTTCACTGTACCGTGGGCAATGGAAATCGTTCCACCGGTAATACCGATTTTTTTGGCTTCCGCCAAGACACGGCTCGCTTTTCCGATATTAACGATAACAAATATTAAGTCGTAGTATGATGTGTTTGTCATGTTAGACACCTTCTTTTCTGGAACGTTGTTGGTAAATCGCTCCTAGTAATTGTAACGAAAGAATAGGCATCATGGCAACCATTGCTATCATTCCGAAACCATCTAAAAGAACGTTGGAGTGAGGAGTGATTTCCGCAACTCCTTGAATAAAGGCCAGAATAAACGTTGCAGTCATCGGACCGGATGCAACCCCACCAGCATCGAATGCCATTCCGACAAATAAGTTCGGGACGCGGAATGCCAAGGCGATTGCGATAATGTAACCAGGAACCAAATAGTGCCAAAGTAAAATACTTGGGATTAGCACCCTGACGACGGACAGGAGAACGGCCAATCCCACTCCGACAGAAAGGAAGACAAGTACAATCCCACGTCTGACTGAACCGTTCGTCACGTTCTCGATTTGGTGCGTTAAGACATAAACGGCTGGCTCTGCTAGAATAACCACAAGGCCCAACAATAAACCAATAAATAAAACCGGCAATTTACTGTCCATACCGGCAATCATCATACCTAGCTGGCGACCCACATTCAAGAAACCAACATTCACACCAGTCAAAAACAAAACCAAGCCTGCATATAAATATACTAAACCGAGCATAGATTTTTTTAATTCACTGACTGCCATCTTGCGTTTGGCGATAAAAAAATTATAAATGATAAAAATTAGAAAAATAGGGGCGATAGATAAAATGGTTTCGAAGGCCATATGAGGCAAGGAATCGACGAAAGGTGTCAACCAAGAAGAGTAAGCATCCGCATCAACGGATAATGTTCCCGTAATCCCACTGTCTCCTGTAAATAAACCCAGGATCAAGACCCCTAAAATCGCACCACTGGAAGCAACCCCAACAAGTCCAAAACTGTCGATTTCCGCCGATTTGGAATCGTGATTGAGAGAGGCAACCCCCATGGCTAACGCCAACATGAAGGGGACGGTTAAAGCGCCTGTTGTGGAACCGGAGGCATCAAAAGCAATGGCGAACAAATCATTAGAGCTGAAAATCGAAATACTGAAAATCAATGCATAGATAATAGCAAACACGTTCCGCAAAGGATACCGGTAGACAATTCTGAATAATCCCGCCGTCATCATCACGGCAATCCCGATTGAAACGACTACCAGCAAAACAGTGCTCGGGATGGCGCCTCCCGTGACTTCGCTTACTTGATTTGCTAAAATGATTAAATCAGGTTCGGCAATAGAGATAAAAAACCCAAGAATCAATCCCATCACCATAACAAATTTCAAACTGTTGCTTCGGGCGATTTCTTTTCCCAAGTAATTTCCAATCGGGGTAATCCCGATGTCAACGCCAAACAAGAAGATGGCTAACCCCACAATAATCAAACTGGCACCAAATAAAAAACGGGGAAACTCTATCCCCGGCAACGGGGCGATGGTAAAATGAAGAATAACAACGAGAATCGTAATCGGTAAAACCGATTGCAAAACTTCTTTCAGTTTATCGGTAAATACTTCCATATCATAGCTCCTCTCATAAAATGTTATGATATTAAACGAAATTTTTAGATAGTGAAATTATACCATAATTTCGTACCATCACGAAGGAGGAATAACATTATGAAGACCAAAAATAAATTATTGAATCCAGCCTTGATTATGGCAAGCGCTGCAGCTTATTTATATGTCCAAAATACACAATTTCAATTAACTCGTTACAGTGTAGCGGTCAGAAATCTGGCTCCTGAGAATGAAGGGTTGAAAATTGCTCACTTATCCGATTTGCATTTTCCTTATACCAAAATTAATTTGGATAAATTAATCAAAACCTTGACCAAAGAACAACCCGATTTGATTTTCCTGAGTGGGGATCAAATGGATGCGGCTGAACCGGAGCGGACCAAAGAAGCGCATGAATTCTTGAAAAGGTTGCCTGCGATTGCGCCCACTTATGCCATCGAAGGAAACCATGACAAACAAGTGCCCAATCATGCAGCTATTTATGAAGGAACCGGCGTCGCTTATTTAGAAAACACGGCTTACTCAGTGATGCTTGAAGGGCGCAAACCTGTTGTTGTGATGGGCGTTTCGGAACCTTCCAAAATCGCAAAAGTCCAAAAGGGTTTGTTGGGGAAAATAAATGTTCGTCCTGATTGGAGCGGGCAAACCCGTTTGTTATTAGCTCACCGCCCCGAATTATTTGAAAAGTATCATGTTGATTTGAGTAAAGCGCCAGATGTCGTCTTTTCCGGACATGCTCATGGTGGGCAAGTAAGAATTCCGGGAGTAGGCGGTCTTTACGCACCTGGGCAAGGTCGATTGCCGAAACATACCGCAGGAGTCTGGTCATTAGCTACCGATATTGATAAAAAATTGGTCATCAGCCGTGGATTGGGCCCATCGCATTTCCCATTCCGTATCAACAATCGACCGGAATTGGTGATGGTAACCTTGCAGAATAATTTATAGAGTAGTTCTTTTTCCAAAATGCGACGTTCATAAAAAAATATTTCCTGAACGCCGCATTTTTCGTAAAAGTGCGGCGTTCAGCGTTCCAAATAAATTTAATCGCCGCATTTTAGCCAAAAAAGCGGCGATGAGCGCGAACCGATCCGCTGAACGCCGCACCACTGTAAGGCAAACGCTTTCTTTATTTTTGAAACAAGGTTAAAATGGAGAAAACGATTGAAAGGGTGAAGCAAATGGTCCAACTACATACAATGGAGCGTCTACCTTTGAATGATGGGTATACGATTCCGATTATTGGCTTTGGCACTTCAGGCATTTCTGATCGCGACGCAGAGGAAACCATCTTTAAAGCAATTATGAGGGGATACCGGCTTATTGATACGGCAAAAGCTTACAACAATGAGGAAGGCGTTGGCCGCGGCATCCAAAAAGCAATTAATGCCGGCATCCCACGTGGTGAAATATTCGTAGTCTCCAAAGTCTGGAAAACCGACATGGGATTTGATAAGACGATTCAGGCTTTCGAGGGCACCTATGAACGGTTGGGACTTGATTACATTGACCTTTATATCATTCACTGGCCAAGCCCGGAAGACGGACTCAACCTGGAAACTTGGCGTGCGCTGGAAGAAATCCAGGCGTCCGGTCGTGTGAACAGCATTGGTGTATCCAATTTTAACCGCGGGGAACTAGCGGAAATTATCAAAGAAGGAAAAGTGCGTCCGGCCATCAATCAAATCCCGGTCAATCCCGATAACATGAATGCCGACCTCGACGAATTTAATGATAAAAATAATATTGTCACCATGGGCTACAGCCCGCTCGGAGCAGGAAAAGTCAATTCGGATAAAAAACTATCGGCTATCGGAAATAAATACGAAAAAACCCCGGCTCAAGTTGCGCTCAGATGGTGCATCGAACGCGGTGTGGTGCCCATTCCGAAAACGAGTCATGATGAGCGCATGGTGGAAAATCTGGATATTTTCGACTTCGCTTTAACCGACGAGGATATCGATACCATCAACAATATCGACAGGAAAACGAATGCCCGTAAATCGAATGACAATAATCAAAATAAACGCCACGGTTCACGTCGCTAATCAAATTAAATAAACGGCCACCGCACTTTCACTGAAAGTGCGGTTTTTCATAAAACGCTATGGTATCGAAAGCGCCTAAAGTATAGTAAAATAGAATCACTACCAGTTTGAATGGAGGAGTTCGATGTTAGCAGTAGGTTTTATTGGAACAAGTATGATTGCCCATGAATTCGCCAAGGCACTATCAATGTTGAACGCGTATAAGGTAAAAGCTGTGTATAGTCGCACATTGTTCAAAGCGGAAAGCTTCGGAAAAGCATATGGTGCGGATTTATTTTTTGATGATCTGGAACAGATGATGGCGAGTCCTGAGTTGGACGTGATTTATATCGCATCGCCGAACAGTTTGCATTTTGAACAGGCGATGTTGGCAATAGCCAACAAGAAGCATGTGATCGTAGAAAAACCAGCGTTTTCAAATGTGAAAGAATGGGATGCAGCCCACGCAGCAGCGGACGAGCACGGAGTGAAATTGTTCGAGGCGGCGCGTCACTTACATGATCCGAATTTCCAAATCATCAAAGATGAAATTTCCAAATTAGACAGTGTTGATAATGCGATTTTATATTATGGCAAATATTCCAGTCGCTACGACCAGGTGCTGGCCGGTGAGGAACCAAATATTTTCTCGACGAAATTTTCCGGTGGTGCACTGATGGACCTGGGGGTATATACCCTCTATGCTGCCTTAGCATGGTTCGGTGAACCTGATTCCGCAGAGTACGTGGCTCGGAAAATTCAAACCGGCGTCGATGGCTCCGGAACGATTCTGTTCCACTATCCGTATTTCGACGTTACCATGCATATTTCCAAAAACTACAACCTACATGCACCATCCGAAATTCATAGCGGCAAAAAGACCTTGATTCTGGATGAACTGACTGGTACGACCTCCATCGAACGCGAGGATTCCGGCACCCGGATGACCGTTGATTTGGCAGTTGAACCGGCCGAGCATTTGATGCTGGACGAAGCACGTGCATTCCAGCAAGAAATTGAGAATCCTTCTGACAAATACGAAGAATGGCGTCGTCTCAGTCGCCAAGTTGCTTACTGGTCAGAAAAAATACGTAAACAAGCGGGCATTCACTTTGCCGCAGACGAATGAAAGAGGAAATAAATTATGATGATTGAAAAAATGAACCCCAGCTTCCAACGATACTGGCGGTCCATGCGCTTCCAGCTACCAACGCCGATCCAAGAGCGTTCTTTTGAACCCCTTTTGGCTGGTGAGGACATTATCGGTCTCTCACCGACCGGCACTGGTAAAACGTTAGCGTACGCCTTACCGCTTTTGGAAAAAGTAAAACAAAACAATGAACTGCAATTGGTGGTTCTGACGCCATCACAGGAACTTGGTGTCCAAGTAGGACGCGTTCTTGAAGAGTGGGGCTCATTACGTGATATTAACGTGCAAACGTTAATTGGGGGAGCCAGCGTTAAACGCCAAATCGAAAATTTGAAGCTGAAACCAGAAGTAGTTGTGGGAACACCCGGGCGAATGCTGGAATTAGCGAACCAACGTAAACTAAAATTACATTCGGTCAAGACGGTTGTTTTGGATGAGGCTGACTATTTGCTGCAATCAGAACATATGGATAACTTGCGCGAGTTTATCAAAAAAATGCCAGGTCAAAGACAAATGGCCTTCTACTCGGCAACAGATAGCGAAAATTTGCGAGAAGTGTCCCGTTGGTTCAATACGCAACCAACCATCATTGACACCGCTGAAGCGAGCATGGATCAGACGGAGCATGGCTATGTCTTGACTGACAACCGTAGACGTGCTGAAATGTTACGCCGTTTGGGAAACATAAAAGGTATGCAAGCTCTTGTTTTTGTTAACTCCGTGCAAGAATTGGATTATCTAGCTGAGAAAATGAAATACGAAAATGTTGATGTGCGCATGCTCCATAGTGAATATGGCACAAGTCAGCGCAAGAGTGCATTGGAAGCTTTCCGCAAAGGGGAGACGGTCTTCTTGTTGACGACGGATGTTTCCGCGCGCGGGATTGACATTATCGATTTGCCATATGTCATTAACTACGATTTACCACTTTCCCAGGAAGTGTACCAACACCGTTCCGGTCGTACGGGGCGGATGGGTAAAGAAGGTCGCGTCTTGTCACTTGTCAACGAACGTGGCATTCGTGATTTGAAGAAAATCGCACCACGTATGGATACGTTACAAGAATGGTTTATCTTTAAAGGGGAATTGGTGAATGAACGACCAGAAACTGTTCCGGATCCAGTAAAACCGACACCCAAAAAAGAGCGTGTTACGCGAGCAGAAGTGAAACGTGCAGCTACTCCCGCAGCTCCAGCGCTTAAAAAGGCGAAAAAGAAAAATCGGACCCGTGCGCAGAAAAATAAAGGTGCACGCCGTTCGAAATCAGAAGAATAATATTTACTTGCGACTCCTATTCGGGGTCGCTTTTTTTCGATTAAAGCCGTATACTAAAATTATTAGTAAACACTTTACCGAAATGAGGGATGAAAGTGGCGACCTTAAAAGATATAGCCGAACTGGCCAAAGTTTCAACGGCAACCGTTTCCCGGGTTTTAAATGGAGATGAAACATTGTCAGTAGGGGATGACACCCGCCAAAAAATTTGGGAAATAGCTGAAACGCTGCAATACAAGAAAGCAGCCCGAAAACTTCCCCACCGTAAAATATTAGTGATTCAATGGTACAGCCAGCAAGAAGAGCTGGACGACATTTATTACCAATCCATCCGCCTATCCATGGAAGAACATGCCAAGGAAAAGAATTTAGCAATTGCGACTGCCTTTCAGGAAATTCCTGACGAGTTGGAAGAGGACATTGTGGGAATTTGTGCAATCGGAAAATTCAGTGACCGGCAAGTCAGCCGATTAAAAGCCTTCGAAAAGGCACTGGTTTTTATTGATTCCGACCAAATGGCGAATGAAGCTGACAGTGTAACGGTCGATTTCAGATATGCGATTCAGTTGGTATTGAACGAAATTGAGCAGCATGAAAGCATTGGATTCTTGGGCGGAAAAGAACACACGCAGGACCATACGCAAGAACTCGATGACCCACGTGACACTTTATTCCGGATTGCTTTAATGAGAGCAGGCAAGTTTAACGATGCTTATTTCTATAGCGGTAGTTTTTCCACAGATTCCGGTCAAACTATGATGAACCAAGCGATTGCCGATCACGGGGACGATTTGCCCACAGTATTTTTCTGTGCAAATGATTCCATTGCGATAGGAGCGATGCGTAGTTTGCTAGACGCCAACATTGCGGTACCGGATCGGGTGAGTCTGATCGGATTCAACGACAGTAATGTTGCCCGCTATGTTTATCCAGCCTTATCCACCATCCAGGTTGATACCGACGCACTTGGCAGCATTGGTTTGAACTTATTGGTGGACCGGATGGAAGGAAATAACGGCGTCGTCCAGAAAATTTCGATTGCGACTAAGTATATCGAAAGACAGTCTACCAGGAAATAATAAAATAGAACTTCCAACTATCTGGAAGTTCTATTTCATCGTGTAATCCTTGTTAATTAAACAAAATATTTATACTACACCTTCTTCATATCTATATTTTTTAGAATCCAACAAATAATAAAACCATTTCAGCAACTCAAAAGTACCGAAATGGTTTTATTATTTGTTATTAGACCATTTGGCCAAATTTCAACAGGCGAAATGGTTTAATTAATGTTTTTTGAACCATTTGATGTTCATTAAGAACCCAAAATGGTTTAATTATCCACAAAACTTATCAACAACAGCCGCCATTGCTTTCGCGGAGAGTAACAAGCTATCTTCGTTGATATCGAATTTTGGATGGTGGTGTGGGAACCATTCACCATTTGCCGGCATTGCACCCACATAAAAGAATGTACCAGGTACTTCTTTCAAGTAGTAGGCAAAGTCTTCAGATGGTGGTTGTGGAGCTGTCTCTTCAACGTCTGCAATCTCAGCCGCTTCCAAAGCTTCTTGCACCCAACCCGTTACTTCAGGATCATTGTACAACACGGGATAATCGTTCTTGTATTCCAACTCAGTTGTTACCTTGAATGAAGCTTCCAAGCCATCCGCGAACTGGCGCACTTGTTCTTCGACAATCGCGCGACTTTCATCCGACATGGATCGTACGTCACCTTCCAGAACCACTGAATCCTTGATAATATTGAACGTTCCTTTACCGTCAAATGAACCAATCGTCACAACAGCCGTATCGAACGGGTTAATATGACGACTCACGATTGTTTGCACGTTCATGACAAACGAGCTTGCTGCCACAATCGCATCATTAGCTGTATGAGGTGAGGAGCCGTGGCCACCTTTACCTTGAACCTTCAATTTGAAATAAGAACGACCGGTTTGCGTATTGCCGGCACGGTAATAGATTTTGCCTGTTTCAATATTTGACATCACATGAATGCCAAATACATAATCCACGCCATCAAGGACGCCAGCCTTGATCATACCCAAAGCACCACCTGGCGGTACTTCCTCAGCAGGTTGATGAATCACGCGAATCGTACCTTTCAACTGATCCTTCACTTCCGCCAAAGATTCCGCCAAAATCAGCATATATGCCGTATGCCCGTCATGACCGCACGCATGCATCACACCAGGGTTTTGCGAAACAAAAGGAACATCCGTTTCTTCGGTAATAGGCAGGGCATCAAAATCAGCACGAATCGCAATCGTTTTACCAGGCTGAGCACCTTTGATCGTTACGACAACGCCATTTTGCCCCCCGAAATTTGTTTCCACCTTATCAACCGGCACATCCTTATAAAAATCAGCAATGTACTTCGCCGTCTCTTCTTCCTCAAACGACAATTCCGGATGCGCATGCAAATAACGACGCATCTCGATGATGCGTTCTTCCTTCTCATCAAGCTTTTGTTTTAAAATATCCAACAAACTCATACACTCAACTCCTTATTTTTATAAACTTTTCGGACCAGGTGTGGAAACCAACATTTCAAAATTTCCATTCACCGTTACGTCCGCAATGCCATTCGGTAAAATGAAATGCATCCCCTTCATTATAGCATACGATTCACCAGCTACTTCCAGCACGCCGTCACCTTCCAACACACTTACCAATGTATAAGGGGCAGTCTGTTTATACGTGAACGTCTCTGTTACATTCCACTTATAAACATTGAAATATTCGCTCTCGATAAATGTTGTTACCGTATCGCCGATGACAAAATTATTTTTTGCATCCACATGTGGAAAAGTCGTCACATCCAAAGATTTTTGAATATGCAATTCACGCGTTTGCCCATTTTTTTCAACCCGATCGAAATCATAGACCCGATAAGTTGTGTTGCTACTTTGCTGTGTTTCCAATATCGTGATTCCCGCGCCAATCGCATGAATCGTTCCACTTGGTACAAAGAAAAAGTCCCCGCGTTTAACCGGTACATAACGCAACAATTCATTCCATGCGCCAGCCTGCACCTTTTCCGCAAATTCTTCTTGGGAAAGGGCGTTGTGTCCATAGATAATTTCAGCGCCTTCATCTGCATCGATGATGTACCAACACTCGGTTTTACCGAGTTCACCTTCATGTTCCATCCCGTAAACATCATCCGGGTGCACTTGGACGGACAAAGCATCCGCTGCATCAATGATTTTCGTTAACAAAGGAAAAACAGGGGAGCTTGGGTTTCCGAATAATTCTGGCTGTGTTTTATAAAGTTCATCCAAACCAACTCCGGTGTATGCACCATTTACAATCGTACCAACCCCGTCTGGATGGGCACTGATAGCCCAACACTCACCCGTGTGTTCACTCGGGATATTGTAGCCGTAGATATCGCGGAGTTTCGTTCCACCCCACATTTTCTCTTGAAGCACCGGTTGGATAAATAAAGGTTGTCTCATGAATGTCCTCCTCAAACTAAATTGCTACCCTTACTTTACCAGATTTTCGACAGCATTGAAATAACGAGAAAAACGCTTGCAATAAACTATTAAAAGGACTATAATGTCCCTAATAAAACCAGCCTGTCAAGCACAGGCAAAAACCTATTTACACCCGACTGGATATGGGAAGTAAATAGGTTTTTTGTATGGGTACGTATTCATTTTGCATATCCTGTTTATTCGTGATACGGTTGAATTATCAACTGGAAAAGGGGATTACTATGCAATATTATGACCAACATATGCACACCTATTTTTCGCCCGATTCACAAGAACGGTTTGAAAATTACCTTGCTCTTTCCGATAAGCCACTTATCACCACCGAGCACATGGATTATTTTTCACCCGACCAGGCCAAAGATGATGTTATTCCAGATTATGAAGGCTATTGCAAAACAATCGACCAGTTAAACGCAACGTATCAAAACCGTCTATTAAAAGGTATCGAAATCGGCTACACGAAAGACGATGTCGATAAAATTAACGCATTTATGAAAGATAAGGACTATGACCTCGTCTTATTGAGCATCCACCACAATGGGCACTATAATTTCATGAAAGTCAGCAATCGCGATGTTCCGCTGGCACGGACGCTTGATCATTATTATGACTTGATGCTGGAAGGTGTTCGGGCTCTGCCTTTTGCGAATGTTTTGGCTCATTTTGACTACGGTCTACGTAGCTATGACGTTTCCGTAGCGGATTTGAAAACAGTCGAGAATCAATTGTTAACAGTGTTTGAGGCGGCAGCTCAAAATGAGTTGGCTTTTGAACTCAATACGAAGTCCATGTACCAGCACGGTAACTTCAAACTTTATGATTACGCAATTGATCTATACAAAGAAGCAGGTGGAAGGCTATTTACGATAGGTTCCGATGCGCATAAGGTTGCGGACTATGAAGGCAATTTTGAAGACGCCTTTAATATGTTGAAAAATCACGATGTTAGCGAGTTGGTCGTTTACCAAAAACGGCAAGCAATCCCTGTCGAAATACCCAAATTGTTGTTCCCGGCCTCCCGTTGATTTGGGAGGTTTTAAATTCTGCTTATTCAGTGGTATAATCTATAAATGAAGATTGTAAATGATGGAGGAAAATACGAATGATTACACTTAAATCCCAACGAGAAATCGAAGCAATGGAAGAGTCCGGTAAAATCTTGGCGAACATCCACGTTGCTTTGCGTGATTTCATCAAACCGGGAATTACAACGATGCAAATCAACGATTTCGTTGAAAAAGGAATCCGCGATGCGGGTGCCATTCCAGAACAAATTGGCTTTGAAGGCTACGAATTTGCGACCTGTACAAGCGTGAATGACGAAATCTGTCATGGCTTCCCAAGCAAAAAAGTCGTATTGAAAGACGGCGATTTGGTTAAAGTTGATACAGTTGTCAATTACAACGGAGCAATGTCAGACTCTTGCTGGAGCTACATTGTCGGCGAATCCACACCGGCTTTGGATCGCTTGAAAGAAGTGACCGAAAAAGCGATGTATATCGGAATCGAGCAAGCCCAAGTAGGGAACCGCATTGGTGATATCGGCCACGCCATCCAAACGTATGTAGAAGGTGAAGGCTTATCTGTTGTCCGCGAATTTATCGGACATGGTATCGGGCCTACCATGCATGAAAGCCCAGCTGTTCCACATTACGGGGAAGCAGGAAAAGGGTTGCGTTTGAAAGAGGGCATGACGATTACAATCGAGCCGATGGTTAACACCGGTGGTTGGAAATCAAAAATGGATAAAAACGGTTGGACAGCCCGTACACAAGACGGCGGAATCAGCTGCCAATTCGAGCACACCATTGCAATCACGAGCGAAGGTCCAAAAATCCTGACAAAACAAGACTAAAAAAGAACTTGGCCACGGGCCAAGTTCTTTTTGTTAGTAGTTATTTGTCGTGAGGCGACGATTAAGATAGTTAGTTTGAGCTAATCGTCGTGATTTTCCTAAATTGCGACGATTAGCATTTTTCTTAACAGCTAACCGTCGCTCTTTTACAATTTAAACTTTCAAGCTTGCATCTTCTTCGGCCACTGGCTTGCGCAGGATACCAAGCAGAACTGCTGATACAGCCGCACCAATCGCTAACGCCACTAAGAAAAGCAACGCATTGTCCGCCAACCCGATAACGAAAATCCCACCATGAGGAGCCGGAATGGATGTATTCCAGTATTGCGTCAAACCACCTGCAATCGCCGAACCGACAATCGAAGAACCGATTACGCGCAGTGGATCCGCTGCCGCAAAGGGAATGGCACCTTCTGTGATAAACGATAATCCCATGATTAAGTTCGACAAGCCAGACTGACGTTCAACTTCATTGAATTTATTCTGGAACAAGAAAGTTGCCAATGCGATGGCAATCGGAGGAATCATGCCACCGGCCATAACTGCCGCCATCCAACGACCGTCACCTGTATCCGTGAAAATTCCAATCGAAAACGCATATGCCGCTTTATTAAAGGGACCGCCCATGTCAATGGCCATCATCCCACCCAATACCGCACCTAACAGAACTGCGTTTCCTGTTCCCAGTCCTGCCAAGAAATCTAGCATCGCATTATTGATAGTCGCAAACACGGGACCAACGAAGTAATACATCACCAATCCCGTTACCAACAACCCAAATACCGGGAAAAGTAAAATCGTCTTCAGCCCAGCCAAGGCTTTTGGCAAAGTACTAAAAGAACGTTTAACCCAGTTCATCACGTAACCCGCCAAGAACCCGGCAATTAAACCACCCAGAAACCCGGCATTACTTTGAACGGCCATGAATCCACCAGCCATACCAGGCAACAATCCGGGACGATCCGCAATACTATACGCGATGTACCCAGCCAGAATCGGAATCAAGAATTGGAACGCCGCCGCACCTGTTTGGTTAAACGACAAGAACAAGGCACTTTCATTTCCGAACCAGTTCTCGAACAAGAATGAAATCGCCAAGAGTATCCCGCCGCCCACAACAAACGGTAACATATGCGAAATCCCATTCATTAAATCCTTATACAAGGATGAAAATTCGGAAGTTTTTTCATATTCCTCTTCCACCGCAGTGTCATTACTGTCCCCATGGAAAATAGGCGCTTCCTGATTCACAGCTTTGGTAATCAATTCCTCCGCTTTGTTGATCCCATCCGCAACCGGACGTTCCAACACACGTTTACCTTTAAAGCGATTCATCTCAACTTTTTTGCCAACTGCCGCAATAACCGCTGAAGCTCGTTCAATATCCGCAGCTGTCAAACGATTTTTCGTACCATCTGAACCGTTCGTTTCAACCTTGATGTCCACGCCCATTTCGGCCGCTTTCTTTTTAAGGGCATCCTCGGCCATATACGTATGTGCTATTCCCGTTGGACAGGCTGTGACTGCTACAACAAAAGGCCGTTCGGAGTTCGCCACAACTTCAACCGTGTCTGCCGATTCCTCAGCATCTTTTGCACGTTCGGCTGCTTCAAACAAAGCCTCAACTTCCTCTGCCGTCGTGGCTTGTTTCAAAGCCGCAATTAAATCCGGATTCAAAAGCAACCGTGACAAACTCGCCAACACTTGCAAATGAACATCATTGGCATTGTCCGGTGCCGCAATCATGAAGAATAAATAGGCCGGTTGTCCATCCAACGAGTCATAATTCACACCTGTTTCACTTTTGGCAAACACAACCGCTGGACGTTTTACCGCTGTATTTTTCGCATGGGGCATCGCAATTCCTTCACCAATTCCAGTCGACGCTTGCGACTCGCGATTAAGAATGCCTTCCCGGAATAATTCCAAATCATCAATGATGCCTTGTTCATACAAACGCGCTGTCATTTCATTGATGGTCTCGGCTTTTGACCCTGATTCTAACGGTAGGATCATCAATTCCTTCAACATAATATCCTTGATTTTCATTATAATTCCTCCAATTCATTAATTGTAATCTTCGGTAATAAGGCCTCAATATCGGCCGTTTTCGCTAAGTCGTCCGAAAATGCCGTTGCACTCCCACACGCCAAACTCATCCGGAAAGCCGCCAATGCGTCCCCGCTTGCCAAATACGTTCCTACAAATCCAGCAATCATCGAATCTCCCGAACCGACCGAATTTTTGACCGTTCCTTTCGGCGACCAACCATGAAAAACCGCTTCGCCTGTGAAAAATAGGGCACCTTCGCCGGCCATCGACACAATTGCGAACTGCGCGCCATCAGCCACCAGCTTCTTACCATACGGAATGAGATCCGCCATTCCAGTTGTTGAAAAAACATACATATCCGCCAATTCATGATGATTCGGTTTAACCACCAACGGTTGAGACGGAAGTGAGGCCAACAGTTCCGCGCCTGTCGTATCAATCACAAATTGTGCTCCCCGTACTTTGACCAAACTGATTAAATGTTGATAATAATCACCAGGCAAAGAAGGGGGTTTGCTGCCGGATAGAATCACAACATCATCCGCTGTTAGATGTGAAAATTTTTCTTCCAAGTCTTCCAAAGCTTCCTCAGAAACGGTGGGACCGGCACCATTCAATTCTGTTTCATGATCCGCTTTGATTTTCACGTTAATCCGGGTTGGTTCTGCCACTTCCGTAAAGGCAGTGGTTATTCCTTCCTCGGTCAGCCAATTAGCGATGTAATCACCAGTGAAACCACCGGTATAGCCCCAGGCCGTAGAAGGAATTCCCAGTTGTTTCAAAATCCGGGAAACATTAATTCCTTTACCACCCGGTAGCTTTAAATCTTCCTGGATACGATTAACCGCATCCAATTCCAGTTTCTCCAATCGCACCACGTAATCAATGGATGGATTCAAGGTAACAGTGTAAATCATACTTTCGCCTCCCAATACGTTGTTTCTTGTTCCAGTCTCTTGCGTTTGCGTTCGTCCAGACCGACACTAATCACGTCACAATCCGCCAAGTCAGCCACTTTGGCAAAACTGACGACGCCAAATTTTGAGGAATCCGCCAATATATATTTCCGGGCACCATGCTCAACGGCTTTAGCTTTGATTGCTGCTTCTTCGATATCCGGTGTCGTGAAACCAAACTCACTATCAATGCCATTCATCCCTAAAAAGACCTTGTTGAAACGATAACCTTCCAACTGACTTAAACAAGTCGAACCAATAATAGCTTTTGTTTCCAATTTGATTTTTCCACCCAGTAAAATAGTAGGAATGCGCAAATCCGCCAATAAACTCGCATGAGGCACCCCATTTGTCACGACCGTGATTTTTTTTCCTTGTAAAAAAGGAATCATTTCATAAGTTGTGGAACCTGCATCCAAAAACAACACATCATCATTTTCAATAAAATCCGCTGCACGCTTGGCTATCAAGCGTTTTTCATCCATATTCAAGCTAGACTTTATTTCCATCTCCGGTTCGGGTTGGAGTTTATAACCGCGCTTAGCACCGCCATGGACCCGGATTAAAACTCCTTCTTCTTCAAGGGCTGATAAATCCCGGCGAATGGTGGATTCTGAGCTCCCGGTCACTTGGACAATATCCTGCATTTTGACGATATTTTGTTCCTGCAGTAAATCCTTGATTAGTTGATAACGTTCTTCTGTAAACACTTACATCACCTCGCGCCTAAACTATACCACCGTATTCAACCGAAATCAATCAATTTCATTCAAAAACATTCAAAAACAATCGCAATTGTCTTTGGAGGTGACGTTGGAACGTCTCCTATTCATGTAATGAAAGCCATAATCGCTTGAAGTGCGGCGTTCCGGTATGTGATGAGCCGTTATCGCCGCATTTTTTTAAAAAATGCGGCGTTCATGGCACTCGAAAATTCTAAACGCCGCATTTGAGGTGAAAATGCGGTGTTTAGGCAATCAGAATTTCAGGAACGCCGCACCAAAGCAAATCATTCATCCCACAAATAAAGAAGTATAGTAAAATGGAATAAAATGAGAGAAAAGGGAGGGGTGCACATGATTGCTTTACTTTTTTTAATGCTATTAAGGTCGGGCCTGATTATCCTATTGGCTTATTTGCTGATGAATAGCACGAAGGTGCGGGACCTATTGGCTCACCGGAAATCTGTCAGGACCCAAGCCATCCTAGTTTTTATATTCGGCGTTTTCGCAGTCATTTCCAATTTTACCGGTGTTGAAATTGATGAAAACCGCGTCATCGTTGAACAATTATTTTCCCAATTGGGACCGGGCTCATCTCTCGCGAACACGCGTGTTTTGACCATTGGGGTTTCGGGACTTATCGGTGGGCCGCTCGTTGGAACAGCAGTTGGTGTCCTGTCGGCCATTATCCGTTATTTCCAGGGAGGAGTGGATGTCCACATTTATGTCATTTCTTCCATTTCAATCGGATTACTATCCGGAGTATACGGCGCTCGTTCCAGTAAAAAGAATCGATTTCCATCCAGTAAAGAAGGTTTTCTGGTGGGGATCGCCATGGAAATCGTCCAAATGCTGATGATTTTGATCTTCAGCAGCGATTTTGCTTCAGCCCGCGAACTCGTCATGTTCATTGCCATTCCGATGATCGGTGCCAACAGCATCGGAACAGCTATCTTTCTATCTATCATCGAGACAACCTTGAAGCAGGAAGAAATGGCCAAAGCAGTGCAGACCCACGATGTTCTGCAACTCACGAACGAAACATTGCCGTATTTCAGCTCCGGCTTGAATCAGCAGTCGGCTACTGCTGTCGCTCAAATCATTAAACGATTCATTAAAGTATCCGCCGTCAGCCTGACGGACAAAAATCAAATTTTAGCCCACGTTGGAGCTGGGAGCGACCATCACAAACCAACCCGTGAAATTGTAACCGGGCTATCGAAACAAGTCCTGGCGGAAGGCGAAATCAAGGAAGCCCGTTCCAAACGCGAAATAGACTGTGACAATCCCAACTGTCCCTTGGCAGCGGCGATTGTTATTCCTTTGAAATCAAAAAATCAAGTCATAGGTACATTAAAACTCTATTTCACCGATGAAAACGAGTTGACTTATGTCGAGCGTCAATTGGCAGAAGGTTTGGGGAGTATTTTCTCCACCCAAATCGAACTCGGTGAGCGTGAGAACGAAACCAAACTTTTAAAGCAGGCAGAAATTGATTCCTTGCAAGCGCAAGTAAATCCACATTTTCTCTTTAACGCCATGAATACAATCTCATCCTTGATCCGCATCGATAGTGAGAAAGCACGGAAACTTGTTTTGGAACTGAGTCACTTCTTGCGCGCTAACCTTCAGGGAGCGCGTCTGTCGCAAATACCGTTGGAGCAGGAGCTTGCGCAACTCCATAGCTATCTGGAACTGGAATTCGCGCGTTTCCCGGACCGTTATACCGTCACTTTTGCGATCCAACCAAACTTACAAAACGCTCTGGTTCCGCCGTTTATTTTGCAGAACCTCGTCGAAAACGCCATTCGCCATGCTTTTAAAAATCGCCAAACCGGCAACCACGTACACGTATCCATCCAAAAAGAAACAGCAAATCTCCACGTCCAAATCACGGACAATGGCCACGGCATCAACAAAGCTGTTCTAAGTAAACTCGGCAAGGAACCCGTCCAGTCCAATCACGGCTCCGGAACAGCCCTTGACAACCTGAACAAACGTCTGATTAATCTTTACGGTCCAGTTGCGGCGCTCCAATTCACGACATCAGACACAGGCACAACCATAACCAGCCGCATCCCATTACAAACCAAGGAGGAATCCCATGCGTATCCTGATTGTTGACGATGAGCCATTAGCACGTGATGAACTACGTTTTCTCGTTTCCCAGAATCCGGCTGTGACCGATATTCAGCAGGCCGCTACCATTTCCGAAGCGTTGGAAAAAATGCTGCAGCAGCCGATAGACCTGCTTTTCCTGGATATCCATCTCATGGACGAAAGCGGCATCTCGCTTGCTGAAAAAATAAAACACTTTGCAAATCCACCGCAAATCGTCTTCGCAACCGCCTATGACGAATATGCGGTCAAAGCCTTTGAACTGAATGCCACTGATTATATATTGAAACCATTCGCTCCCGAGCGCGTGGAAGCGGCGATTGAAAAAGTAAACCGTCGTTTGCCGGACACGCAGCCGGAGACGATAGCAATCCACTCAGATGAACGGATTTACTTGGTAAAACCGGAAGAAATCGTCGTCGTTAGTGTCGACAACAACGAAACAACTGTGGCGACGCATACCGAAGCCTATGTCACTCACGAAACATTGAGTCAATGGGAGGGGAGCTTGCCCGCTACAATGTTTATGCGGGTACAACGCTCCTTTTTGATAAATCTTGAGGAAATAAAAGAAATTCAGCCTTGGTTTAATAATACTTACCAACTGACAATGACGAATGACGCCAAGGTACCGGTCGGACGCTCCTATTTGAAAGATTTCCGCAAACGGGTTGGCATTTGACCCCATAAAAAAAGCAACTCACCTCCTAAAAGCTGCATTTCGCCGTTAAACGAACCTTGAACGCGCTTTCTTTTGTAGAATGGAAACAAGTAAAACTACAAAAGAGGAGGAGTTAAAATGCTGACATTATTTGGAGGAATCATGTTGTTGTTGGGCGGTTATTTCTTTTATTCAAAATATATTGAAAAGAATTTCCAAATCGAACCCGATCGCAAAACGCCAGCTGAAGTTTTAAAGGATGGATACGACTTTGTACCGATGTCAAAAGGTAAAAACGCTATTATTGAATTGTTGAATATTGCTGGAACGGGGCCTATTTTCGGACCAATCATGGGAGCTCTGTATGGACCAATCGCTTATGTCTGGATTGTAGTCGGATGTATTTTCGCCGGTGCAGTGCATGATTACATGATTGGGATGATTTCATTGCGGAATGACGGTGCACAATTGCCTGAACTCGCAAGTAAGTATTTAGGGAAATTTGTAAAGCATATCGTGAATATCTTTACGATGCTATTGTTGATGTTAGTGGCGACCGTATTTGTGACTTCGCCAGCTAATTTAATTAACTCGATCACGCCAAGTTGGTTATCGATCGGTGTGATTACTGCGTTAATTTTTGTCTATTATCTCGTTTCAACCCTGTTACCGATCGATAAGGCAATGGGTAAAGTTTACCCTTGGTTTGGGGCCGTACTCATTTTAAGTACGTTTGCGATCGGCATTTCCTTGATTGCGGGAGGACACACCATCCCTGAACTAACAATGGGAGCGATGAAAAACTTCCATCCAAAAGGTTTGGCTATTTTTCCAGGACTATTCTTTACGGTTTCCTGTGGTGCTATCTCTGGTTTCCATGCAACACAAGCGCCAATGGTTTCCCGGACAAGTACAAATGAAAAAGAAGGTCGCTTCACTTTCTATGGCATGATGATTGCTGAAGGCGTTATTGCCATGATTTGGGCTGCTGCTGCAATGGCTCTTTTCAATGGCCAAACATTGAGCGGCATGATTGATGCTGGAACAGCATCTGTTGTGGTGAACGAAGTTTCTTACATGCTATTGGGTAGTTTCTTTGGAACAATCGCCATTGTAGGCGTCATTGTGCTACCAATTTCTTCCGGTCTATCAGCATTCCGGAGTTTACGGATTGTCTTGGCGGACTACTTGCATATTAAGCAGGACACTTTAAAGAAAATCTTGGCTATAACAATTCCGTTGTATGTAATCTCCTTCTTCTTGACACAAGTGGACTTCAACTTATTGTGGCGTTATTTCAACTGGGCCAATCAAGTGACAGCCGTCATTTCTTTACTTGTTTCAACACGCTACTTATATTTGAAAGAACGTAACTTCCTGGTAACGCTGGTACCCGCATCATTCATGCTTTATGCAGTCGTGGTATATATCTTGAGCGAACCAATTGGCTTGGGTATGGGCTTGACAACACCGGCTTATCTCGTCGGTATGGTACTGACCCTATTGATTTTAGCCATCTTCGGCATCAGTGGACGCAAGCAAAAAGAAAGCCTGAATCCAGACGATATGCTGCTGAACGACCATTTACCAATTGGAACTTATAGTGATGAAGAAGTGGCAGTTGCCACTTCATAAAAGAAACCCCCGGAGTGTTGGTGCTCTGGGGGTTATTTTTGTGTTTGTTGGTTTTTTTGACAACGCTTCCAACTGAGCGTAAACTATGGGTGGAAGACAAATAGAAAGGGTGAAGAAAAATGAGTAACTGGTTTCCATCCAGACGTAACTTGTGGGACTTAGGAAAAAGTAACTTCGACGACGCTTTCGATCAATTCTTTCGTAACAATGAGGGTAACTTCAACACGGACATTAAGGAACTAGATGACAAATATGTGCTTGAAGCGGATTTGCCTGGATTAGCCAAAGAGGATATTCATCTTGATTATCGCGACAATATTTTGTCAATCTCAGCAAAAAGTGAAATGGGTAAAGATGAAACCGATGAAAAGGGTAATTATATTCGCCGGGAACGTTCAATGCGTTCATACAGCCGTCAGTTCTTGCTTCGTGATGTGGATGAGGAAAATGTTACAGCAACATTCAAAGATGGTGTTTTGACTGTAGAACTGCCGAAAAAAGAACCGGAAACACCAACCACGAGACGTATTGATATTCAATAAGATTAAACCCCCAGGAACCTACCTGGGGCTTTTTATTGTCATATTGACACCGCTTACAAAGAACTTTACAATTAAAGTATGTTATGTTGCATAGTCAAGTGAAAAGGAGTGAGTTGATTGAGCGAAGTGAAAATCAATGAAACCGTACTCCGGGATGCCCACCAGAGTTTAATGGCAACGCGGATGTCCACAAAAGACATGTTGCCGATTGTGGAAACAATGAATCAGGCGGGCTATTATGCTTTGGAGTGTTGGGGCGGGGCGACGTATGATGCCGCTATTCGTTTTTTAAACGAAGACCCGTGGGAACGCCTGCGCGAAATTCGTAAACGGGCGCCGGATACGAAGTTAATGATGTTGCTGCGTGGCCAGAATTTGATCGGCTATCGCCATTACGCCGATGATATTGTGGATGCATTTGTCAAGCAGGCCGCCACGAACGGAATCGATATTTTTCGCATTTTTGATGCTTTGAACGACCCACGTAATGTTGAGGCATCGGTGAAGGCCGTCAAGAAATACGGAGCGCATGCGCAGCTTGCAATTTGTTATACCATCAGCGATGTGCATACAGTGGCCTATTACGTGGATCTCGCGCAGCGTTTTTCCCAAATGGGTGCGGATTCGATTTGTATCAAGGATATGGCGGGTATTCTGACGCCTAAAGTGGCCCGAGAGCTAGTGACAGAAATTAAGAAAGTGATTACGGTGCCTCTGAATATTCATACGCATTCCACGAGCGGGATTGCGCAAATGACGTATTTAGCGGCGGTGGAAGCGGGGGCGGATATGATTGACTGCGCCATTTCACCATTTGCGGAAGGGACGAGTCAACCAGCTACAGAGGCCATTGCTTTGGCGCTTGAGGAATTGGGTTATCACTCGCACTTGGATATCGATAAATTGGAAGAAGTGGCGGATTATTTTAAAGGGGTGCGGGATAAATATCTAGATTCGGGGGAATTGGATGCGAAAATGATGTTTGCCGATCCCAAAGCCTTGATTTATCAAGTACCGGGTGGAATGCTGTCGAATCTGAATTCACAACTGAAGAAAGCGAAAGCCGGTGAACGATTCGATGAGGTGTTGCGGGAAGTGCCGAATGTGCGGGCAGATTTAGGTTTTCCACCACTCGTGACGCCGATGAGTCAAATGGTCGGGACCCAAGCCGTTTTCAATGTGTTGTCTGGTGAAAAGTACAAACTGGTGCCGAATGAAATTAAGGATTATCTGCGTGGTAAATATGGGAAAACACCGGTGCCGGTGACAGATAAATTCCGGGAATCAATCATACCCGGCGAGGGCGTCATGACCGACCGCCCAGCGGATCATTTGGAACCTGAGTTCACGCGACTGAAAGAAGAACTGGGAGCGTTGGCGAAGACGGATGAGGATGTGTTGACCTACGCGTTGTTCCCGGAAGTCGGGAAGGCTTATTTGGAAAGAAAATATCAACCCGATGACACTGATCAACCAATCCGCATCCAGGCGCGCTATAGGAGGGATTAACATGGAAAGCTTCAATATGATGGATGGCCTTGTTGTGACAGTCATTTCCATGGTTTTTGTATTTAGCGTCCTCGCGTCCTTGTGGGGATTGACGGAATTAGTACACCGTTTTTCGGCAGAGTCAAAAATGGAAGTGCCTGCTGTTTCTCCGGACTTGATTCCGGATAAGCAGCGCGAAACAGTTGCCGTGTTGACGGCGATTATTGCAGCACATGAAACCAACCCTGCTAAAAAGTACGAAGTCGTGGAAGTGAAACGGATTAAGTAGAGGAGGAAACGGCAGATGAAAAATTATGAAATCGAAATCGACGGCCAAGTTTATCAAGTGAAAGTCCGGGAGCTTCCGGATGATGAAGAAATGGATGTTGGGGAGAAACCGATACCCAAATCCAAACCTGTGGTACCAACGGCAAGTGGTGAAAAAGTAACGGCTCCGATGTCGGGAACCATTTTACGCGTTTTGGTGCAAGCGGGCCAAAACGTTAAAACCGGCGACCATTTGGTTATTTTGGAAGCAATGAAAATGGAAAATGAAATCATAGCCCCACATGATGGGACAATCAAGGAAATTTTGGTGAAACCGAACGACGCTGTGGATTCCGGCCAAGACCTTGTCATCATGTAGAAAGGAGCGATTCGCTTGTTTGAGCAACTGATGGAACTTTGGTATGTGTCAGGAATTGCCAACATGACCTATAAAGAGTTGATCATGATTGTGATCGCCTGTGTATTTTTGTTTTTAGCCATTCGCAAAGGGTATGAACCGTATCTACTGATTCCGATTGCATTTGGGATTTTACTGGTGAATTTACCTCTGGCTGGTTTGATGAGCCCGCCGCAAAATGACAATCCCGGTGGCTTGCTTTATTATTTATTCCAGGGAACTGATTTAGGTATTTATCCACCCCTCATTTTTCTATGTTTAGGCGCCTCAACGGATTTCGGTCCTTTATTGGCCAACCCTAAAACGCTCTTATTGGGTGGTGCCGCACAATTCGGGATTTTCGCAGCTTTTCTAGGTGCTCTGGCATTAGGTATGACTCCTGAAGAAGCCGCCTCCGTTGGGATTATTGGCGGAGCGGATGGACCGACTGCCATTTATTTAACGACTCGCTTGGCAAGTCATATCCTACCTATTATCGCTTTGGCTGCTTATTCATATATGGCCCTGGTGCCCATTATCCAGCCGCCGATTATGCGTTTTTTGACAACGGAAGAAGAACGGAAAACACCGATGAAGCAACTTCGCCCGGTTACCAAGCGTGAACGGATTTTATTTCCCATCGTAACGACTTTATTCGTGAGTTTGCTAGTACCGTCTGCCACTGCTTTAATTGGTATGTTGATGTTAGGGAACTTGATTCGTGAAAGTGGGCAGGTGCCGAAACTAACGGAAACCCTGCAAAATGCGATGATGTATATCGTGACGATTTTACTGGGTGTCACGGTTGGGGCGAAGGCAACTGGAGAATTGTTTCTTTCCGCAACCACATTGAAAATTATCTTCATGGGTCTGTTCGCGTTCTCGGTCGGAACGGCAGCCGGGGTTCTGATGGGCAAATTAATGTACAAACTATCCGGTGGCAAAATTAATCCATTGATTGGGGCGGCGGGGGTTTCCGCGGTTCCGATGGCCGCTCGTGTTGTGCAAAAAGAGGGGATTAAATACAATTCTTCCAATTATTTATTGATGCACGCCATGGGACCAAACGTAGCGGGTGTGATTGGCTCCGCTGTAGCGGCCGGGGTATTGTTATCTTATTTCGGATCATAGTGGGACTTAAGTTTAGTTGGGACGACGAAAATTTTTTATTGTTGGGCTAACCGTCGTGATTTTCCAAAAATGCGACGGTTATGAAATGGGCGACTATCTAATAGGCGCAAAATCGATAATTAACGACGATTAGCTGTTTAGAAAATTGCTAATCGTCGTTTTTTTAGAAACGCGCTTGGCCGGGCCGACTAGCTTCTCACACAAATGGGATTTGTAAGGATTATCGGGAATCGAGCAGGACTTTACATAAGAATAAGTGTAAAAATTGCACAACTATCTGCAAAATCAAAATAGTTATGCAGACAACGTCAATAAAGAACCAGGAAGGGCGAAGCCTGTTCCAGGTTTCTGTTTTAAGTCTAAAAATACAAGGTGCGGCGTTCTGACAATTCTCATTCCGCCAACGCCACATTTTTGGCAAAAGTGCGGCGTTGGCGGGAAATAAAGTTCCTTAACGCCGCATTTGGAGCGAAAATGCGACGTTAAGCCAATAGAAATTTCAGGAACGCCGCACTAAGCCACCCAAGTGCGGCGTTAAACATCGAATAAGTAAATTAACGCCGCACCGATAACTTCTAACTATAAACCGTAACTCAATACCCCACACAAAAATTAGTGTATAATATATAAGACGATACAGTATTAATCACGGAGGGTGAATACAGTGAACCGGAAAGACCGAATTTACCACTATATCAAGGAAATGACGCATACACTAACCGACCAGGAAATTGAATTGGGGCATGGGCCAACTACGAAAATGATAGCGGATGCACTCGACATCCAACGCACCAACGTTTCCAAGGACCTGAACCAACTCGTGCGCGAAGGCAAACTTTTCAAGACTGACGGCCGTCCCGTTCGTTATCTTTTGGTGAAAATAACCCCACACGAGCCACTTTCCAAACACGTTCCCAGTTACAAAGAAGCGATCCGCCGCCCAACCACAAAACAGCCAACCATCAGTAACAAACAAGACGTTTTCCGAACGATGATCGGCGCCAACAGTAGTATGAAAAATGCGGTGGAACAAGCAAAAGCAGCGGTCCTTTACCCACCAAAAGGCCTGAATACACTTATCACAGGCCAAACTGGTTCGGGTAAATCCTATTTCGCACATGCCATGTTCGATTTTGCCAAGTCCAACGGCATCATACCAAATGACAAAGAACTCGTGGTTTTCAACTGTGCCGACTACGCCAACAACCCGCAACTGTTGATGAGCCAACTATTCGGCTACAGCCAAGGTGCTTTTACGGGCGCAACGGGTTCGAAAGATGGTCTCATCCAAGAAGCAGATCAAAGCATGCTGTTCCTGGATGAAATCCACCGTCTTCCGCCAGAGGGGCAGGAAATGATTTTCTATTTCATGGACACCGGCATGTACAGTCGCCTAGGTGAGTCGGGCCGTAACCGCGCTGCCAATGTGCGTATCGTTTGTGCCACGACCGAAGATCCGAAATCAACCTTCCTGGATACTTTTATGCGCCGAATCCCGATTGTCATCCAGTTACCATCATTCAAGGAACGCACCATCAGCGAGCAACTTGACCTTGTCAAATTGATGGCCAGCCTGGAAGCAACCCGTATCCAGAAAGAGATTACCTTGACCGAAGATGTGGTTAAAGCCCTGATTGCCAGTGTGGGCTACGGGAATGTCGGGCAGCTAAAATCCGGTATCCAACTGGTCTGTGCCCGTGGCTTCATGAACCAACTCAGCCAGGACCAAATCGTCTTGACCGTTCGCGATTTACCGGAGTCTATTCAGTCCCATCTGGTTGGCCAGTCCGCTAACGCACGAACACGCTCTGAACTCGCCAAAATTTCCGAAGCCCAGATTACCGTTAAACCAAATGAACCATTCTACCAAATCGAAACCGATGCCTACGAACTGCCGTATAACCTTTACGACATCATCGGCGACAAAGCGACGCTCCTTGAAGCGGAAGGATTGGACCCTGAGTCGATCAACCAATACATTTCGACCGATATCAATGTCCATCTAAAATCCTTTTATAAGAACCACGGATTCTCCTTGCAGACTGACTCTCGTCTCGCTGAAGTCGTATCCAAAGAAGTCATCCAATTCGTGCATGAGGTTTCGGGGGAAATTGAAAATTCACTCAATACCGCATTCAAACACAACTACATTTACGCCGTCAGCCTACACATCAGCTCGCTCTTGAACAATATTCAAATCGGCGAAATCCGTTACTTGAACGACCGAATCAAGGATATGGCACTGGGTTTTCCCAATGAAATGGCCGTTGCACGCTTTTTGAAAGACCGTATCGCGGACTACTTTGGCGTCGATGTTCCGGAAAACGAAATCTATTACCTGACTGTCCTCCTTGTTTCACTTCAGGAAGAACAAGTTACCGGTCGCATCGGGGTAGTCGTCGTGACACATGGCAATTCCACCGCTACCAGCATGGCCAAAGTCGCCGAGGAACTCCTGGATTTTACCGGTATCATCGCCGTCGATATGCCACTTGATATGTCACCGGCTATCGCTTATGAAAAAGTAAAACACGCCGTTATCCAGGCAAACGAGGGCAGTGGCGTCCTCTTGATGGTGGATATGGGGTCCTTGACGACCTTCGAAGCCAATTTGATCAAGGAAACGGGCATTCAGGTCCGTACTATTCAGATGGTATCAACCGCACTCGTTCTGGAAGGTGCGCGTAAAGCCTCCTTGGTCGATGCAGATTTAGAAATTTTACATGAAAGCCTCGACCGTTTCAGTGGCTATGCGAATACGGCCTCCGATAATCGGGATAAATTCCAGACTTTACCCAAGCCACCGGTGATGATTGCCATTTGTGCGAGTGGGGAAGGGACCGCTCGTAAACTGAAAGAAATCATTGAAAAACCATTGGCGGAACAAAAAGAAAACCATTTAAAAGTGTTGACCACATCCATTGCGGATTTGGATCAAAACTTGAAACTATGGGAAGATCGTTATACCATCATTGCCACAACAGGGATTGTCGATCCGAAACTGACCGCACCCTTTATTCCTTTGGAAAAATTCATCGAGAAAAATTCGCAGGAACTGATCGAAAAAATTAATGATTTAACGGCTGTTGCCCCTTCAGAAGCCATTCAAGAAGCAGGTGCAGCCCAAAAATTAATTTACCAATTCCTGGAAGAGCACTATACGTTCTTAAATCCAAAGAAGGTTATGCCGATACTCTGGGAATTTGTGGATGAGTGTGCGGGGTTACAGTATCATCCCGAGCCGGGTTATGCGTTCCACATTAATTTAGCACTCCACATGGGTGGGGTGTTGGAACGACTCATTAACCAAGACCCTTTGGCACGCGTTGCGAACACAATCAAACGTGAAGAGCGGGATAGCGCTATTATCCAGGCAATTCGCCATTTTGAACGGGCATTGGCTATTCGCATCCCTGAAGAGGAATACGACTACATCGCTTATTTCGTCAAAAAGGAAAAAGGCAATCTCGATGAACTGGATACACTATTAAGCTGAACAATCGAAAAGATACACTAACAACACAATGTGTTAGTGTATCTTTTTTTGTGTATTGACACAAACCTTGATATGAAGCGTTTTTATACATCAAAAAGTTGGCACGCTTCTTGCATATATATAGTGAAGGGTACAGAGTGTGCCCAATCACACTAGAAAGGAGATGCAAATGGACATCCAGTTGGTTCGTATTGATGACCGCTTGCTTCATGGTCAAGTTGCGATTACGTGGGCGAAAGATACCCGGATCAGTCGCATTCTGGTTGTCAGTGACGAAGTAGCCGCGAATCCCATTTCAAAAGCTTTGGTAAGCCAAGCAGCACCACCCGATATTAAATCACATGTCGTCACATTAGATAAACTCGTTGAAGTATATTTTCACCCCATGTTTATGAATGTGAAGGTTTTGCTCTTATTTACGAATCCATCAGATGTTGCCACTGTCTATAAAAGAGGCGTTTATTTCAAATCAGTGAATATCGGTGGGATGAAGTTTACCGGAGATAAGAAGATGATTACGCATTTCATTTCAGTTGATGAAAGGGATATCGAAGCATTTAAATTTCTGGATTCAAAGGAAATTGAATTGGAAGTCCGGAAAGTTCCGAGTGATCGGAAGCAGATGTTGATGGAGATATTAAAAAAAGGGAACCATATCTAGGAGGGAAATGAATGGTTGGAATTATTATAGCAAGCCACGGTGAATTCGCTCAAGGCATCTTGCAATCCGCAACGATGATTGTTGGTGAACAAGAAAATGTCGAAGCAGTGGTATTGCAACCAAGCGAAGGTCCGGATGATATCCGGAAAAAAATCGAAGATGCAGCCGCTTCTTTCGATACAGATGAAGTGTTGGTATTGGCAGACTTGTGGGGCGGAACACCGTTCAATCAGGCAAACAGCCTTTACGAACAAAACAAGGACAAATGGGCAATCGTTGCAGGATTGAGCTTACCGATGTTAATCGAAGCTTTAACAGCACGCTATTCCATGAATGAATCACATGCTATTGCCAAAGCAATTGTACCTGTGGCGCAAGAAAACGTAAAAGTGAAACCGGAATCACTAGGCGAAGTTGCTACACCGCAAACAAACGGTCCTGTTGCTTCAAATCAAGCTCTTCCGGAAGGAACGGTAGTGGGTTCTGGCCGTATCGATATCGGCTTGGCACGTGTTGACTCACGTTTATTGCACGGACAAGTTGCAACGGCATGGTCTAAAGACGTTAAACCGACCCGTATCATTGTTGTGTCTGATGAGGTTTCCAAAGATGATTTACGTAAATCATTGATTACCCAAGCTGCACCTCCAGGGGTTAAAGCAAACGTTATTCCAATCGACAAAATGATCGAAATCTGGAAAGATCCTCGTTTCGGAAAAACACGTGCATTGCTTTTATTTGAAAACCCAACGGACGTTCTGCGTGTCGTTGAAGGTGGCGTTGAACTTGAAGAAGTAAACATCGGCTCAATGGCTCACTCAGAAGGTAAAGTCATGATTAACAACGTATTGTCTGTAGACGAAAAAGACGTTAAATCCTTGAAAGCTTTAAGTGATAAAGGAATCAAGTTTGATGTTCGTAAAGTGCCATCAGACCAACGTAAAAACATGAACGAATTATTGAAGAAAACGAAATTTGTTTAATAGTATATAGAGGAGGGATTACAAAATGAATTTTATTACAGTTATTTTAATTCTTGTTGTAGCATTTATTGCTGGTATGGAAGGTATTTTGGATGAGTTTCAATTTCACCAACCAATTTTGGCAGCAACTTTAATCGGTATCGTTACAGGTCACCCAGTGGAAGGTTTACTACTTGGTGGTACCTTGCAATTGATTGCCTTGGGCTGGATGAACATCGGGGCTGCAGTAGCACCGGATGCTGCTTTGGCTTCAATCGCATCCGCAATCTTGGTTACCGTTAACGGTGCTAGTATTACAGAAGGTATTGCATTGGCAATTCCTTTGGCAGTTGCTGGTCAAGTGTTAACAATGTTCGTTCGTACTGCAACAGTTGTTTTGGCACACGGTGCTGACAAAAAAGCAGAAGAAGGATCTTTCCGTGGCGTTGAAATGTACCATTTGGGTGCTTTGATGCTACAAGGACTACGTATCGCAATCCCAGCAGCTATAATCTTGGCTGTTCCGGCTGATGTAGTAACGGCTGGTTTGAACAGTATTCCAGACTGGTTGACAGGTGGTTTGGCTGTTGGTGGTGGAATGATCGTAGCAGTAGGTTACGCAATGGTTATTAACATGATGGCAACACCAAAACTATGGATGTTCTTCGCTCTAGGATTCGCACTTTCAGCAATCGGTGAATTGAACTTAATCGCAATGGGTATTATCGGTGTCGTATTGGCTCTTCTTTACCTACAATTCTCACCTGAATTCAACCAAACAAGCGGTGGGGGTCCAACAAGCGGTGGCGGCGACCCATTAGATGATATCTTGAACGACTATTAAAAGGAGCGATGAGAATAATGACTGAAAACAACAATTATAAATTAACTAAAAAAGATCGTTTGCACGTTGCTTGGAGAAGTCAATTCCTCCAAGCATCATGGAACTTCGAGCGTATGCAAAACGTGGGTTGGGCGTATGCAATGATCCCGGCTTTGAAAAAATTATACACAACTAAAGAAGACCGTTCTGAAGCTTTGAAACGTCATTTGGAATTTTTTAATACACATCCATACGTAGCTGCACCTGTATTAGGTGTAACTTTGACACTTGAAGAAGAAAAAGCAGCTGGTCGTGACATCGACAACGCAGCTATTCAAGGGGTTAAAATCGGTATGATGGGTCCTTTGGCTGGTGTGGGTGACCCAATTTTCTGGGGAACCTTACGTCCGGTATTAGGAGCTTTCGCGGCATCCCTGGCATTGAGTGAAAACTGGATGGGACCAATTATTTTCTTCGTAGTTTGGAACGTTGTCCGTATGGCATTCTTGTGGTACACGCAAGAATTCGGTTATGTCCAAGGTGGGAACATCGCTCAAAACTTGGGCGGCGGATTGATGCAAAAACTGACTCAAGGTGCTTCTGTTCTTGGTATGTTCATCATGGGTGTATTGGTACCACGTTGGACAAGCATGAACTTCCCGATGGTACTTAGCCGTATGGAAGTTGCTGAACAAGACCGCGTTAACTTCGGTGTCGTTGCTGACGCTGTAAACGAAGGCGTTGTTTCTGGCGATATGCTGCGTAACATCGTGACTGAAATTCAATCAGGCTTGAGCGTTTCAACAGAACAAGTGACAACGCTGCAAGGCACACTGGATTCATTACTACCAGGTATTGCACCATTAGCTTTGACATTGCTATGCGTGTGGTTACTTCGTAGAAAAGTCAGCCCAATCACAATCATCTTCGGATTGTTTGTTGTTGGTACAATTGGTTATGTATTAGGTATTTTAGGTTAATAAAATATAAAAGAAAGTCCCATCCTGATTTTCGTGGTGTTTATCAGGGTGGGGCTTTTTTTGTTTGCATTTTGTGTGTGCGGCGTTCCGCTCACGCTCATAGTTTTTAACGCCGCATTTTCGGCAAAAAAGCGGCGTTCATAGAAAATATTTCCTATGAACGCCGCACTTACAGCCTGTTATTTTATTTTTCGATCGGTTGAAGAAGGGATGTTCAATTGTTGCCGATATTTCGCTATGGCTCGGCGCGAAACCTGAATATTTTTTTTCGCCAACATCTCCACCAAAGCCTGATCGGAGTAGGGACGATGCTGATCCTCGCCAGCAATTAATTCCTGCAACACGTTCAATACGTCATCCCGAGACTGTTCGCTATTTTGCATGCGGCGTGACAAGAACGTCTTCAACTCAAAAATTCCTTTCGGCGTTTGAACGAATGTTTCCCGTACAGCACGGCTAATGGTTGACTCGCTCAACCTACACATTTCCGCCACATCTTTTAACTGCAGTGGTTTCAATGGACTATTATCTTCTGTGAAAAACGCGTGCTGATACGAAAGTACGGCTGTGCCTACTGTCAGGACCGTTTCTTTCCGCTTCATCAAGCTCGCCTGCAGTTGATCGAATTCCTGTTTCTTGGCATTCACATATGCCTTAACTTCTGCGTCGTCAATCGCTTTCATTTCCTCGAAATAACTAGCGTTCAAAGTCAGCAACGGTGTCTTGTATTTCGTCTCCTTAATCGCCAACTCACCGTCTTCCAAAGTCACCATCAACTCCGGTACAATGTAAGGCACTGTCTTCGTCCGCGTTTCAAATGCTTCCGCGGGTGCCGGTGTCAAGCGTTGCACGAATTGGTAAATTTCCGCAATTTTATCCGATGTCGTTTCATAATGGTCGGCAATTTTTTGCCAATTCTTCTGAACCAAATCCTCGTAATGTTCCTCCAGGACTACGTAAGCCAGATTTGGGGCAAAATCAACCCGTTCTGTCTGTAACATTAAACATTCCTGCAACGTCCGTGCCCCGATACCAGCCGGATCCAATTGTTGCAATAACGTCAATCCATCCAGGAGTTCGATTGCCGAAGCATGCGTTTCCGCTTGCGCTTCTTTGATTGTCTTCATGACATACCCACGCGGGTCAAGTTGTTCCGCCCACCAAAAAATTAGTTTCCTAAGTGGCGTGTCCCGGTAAAGTAAATAAATCTGCTCCTGTAAAAACTCGTACAAGGATGCTTCATACACTGATGTTTGCTCGATTACCGCTGAAACATCATTTGTGGAAACGTCCTTAGCGGAAATGGTTAAGGGTTCATTTACCGACATCTCAATAAAAGGATTTCCCAGTAAAACGCTATTTAAGTAAGTGGATAATTCCATTCGATTTAATTGCAACATTTCCATACCTTGGACGAGGTTAGGAATAAATGCTTGTTTTTGTGCCTGTTGTTGCTTTATTTGCTGATTAAATTCCATATCAACCCCTTCTTTCTGGCTTCATTCTACCACATGCAGAGAACAAAATGAATGCTGATAGATAGCGCATTCAAAGAAAGAAGACTTCTAAAAAACGAACCCTCTTATTTATACGAATCGCGTTCGATAATATTGAACCTTTTCAAATAAAGCGTTTACAAACGAAGGGGAATCTGTTACGATGGAGCCAAGAAATTAAGAATGAGGGAACAAGATGAGCAATGGCAGAATTCAATCGATTGATCGTGCGGTCCAAGTTTTGAACTGTTTTACGGAGCGAAATCCGGAATGGCGCCTCACGGAAATCGCCGAACAATTGCATGTCGGTAAAAGTACCGCCCACGGAATCGTGAACACCTTGAAATGGAATGGTTTATTGAACCAGGACGAGGAAACCCAGAAGTATCGCTTGGGTTTAAAGCTGATGGAGATGGGAGAATTGGTTAAAAAATCCATCGATGTGACTGAAGTAGCCGGGCCGTTTATTGATGATCTTTGTGATTTGGTCGAAGAGACAGTTCATCTAGGAACCTTGGTTGATTCAGAGGTCATGTATGTGGACAAACGGGAAACCCAACAATCCATCCGCATCACAACGACTATCGGCTCAAGGATTCCGGCACAAAATACGGGTATCGGAAAATGTCTATTGGCATTCTCCAGTCAAAGCGTTTTGGAGAATTTGCCTGATGAATTTGAGACATTTACGCCACATTCCATCGCAACGAAAGCAGAACTGTTGGAAGAACTGGAACGAATAAGACAAAATGGTTATGGGCATGATAAAGAGGAATATGCAAAGGGCCTTTATTGTGTAGCGGCACCGATATTTGATTATACGGGCAATGTCCATTATGCAGTCAGCGTTTCCGGTCCGACTTTTCGGATGACACCAGGAAAAATCAAAATGGTGACAAAACTCGTTTTGAGAACAGCACAACAAATTTCCGAAAAAATGGGATATATACAAAAAAATTAGTTTTTATTAGGTTGAATAATCACGCTGATAAAAACTTTTTTTCGGAACTATATATGAACACGGTTCGACAATGTCGAACTTAAAAAGGGGTGAATTTGTAAGCGGTAACAAAAAAGATTGACGCATGTGAATATTAAGAGGCAGAAAAGGAGTGTAAATAATGAAGTTATTAAAAATATTAAATGAAAAAGGCGAAGAAATCTTGATGTCATTTTCTCTTTGGGGAATAGTATTGATAATGGGTCTGCAGATTACGCTACGCTATGTATTCGGGGAAGCACTTGCCTGGCCGGAAGAATTATCCCGCTATTTGTTCATTTGGTTCACCTTCTTAGGCATGAGTTACTCAATCAAAAATAAATCCCACATCCGGATCGACATGTTGGAGCTATCCGTACCGAAATTACAAAAACCGCTTGAAATGATCGGGGATGCGATTTTCTTCGTTTTTGCCATCATCATGCTCCAACCGGGCATGAAGGTCATCAGTATCTTGTTTAATACCAACCAAACCAGTCCGGGATTACAATTACCGATGTACCTTGTTTACGGCTCAGTTTTCGTCGGTTTTATCCTTGTTATCGTACGTCTCATCCAAAAATATGCACGGCTTATTATTGTCAGAAGCACTGCACAAAAGACAGTAGTTGTCGATGAACGCAATGAAAGCGAATTCACAACGAAAGAAGAACGCCTGAATGATACGGATGTCGTTACCCAAACAGGAGGTAGAGAAAGATGATTACAGGAATTTTTATTGTTTTCTTCATTGTATTGATATTGGGTGTCCCGATTGCGATTTCGCTGGGAATCGCCTCGCTCTCGGCATCAGTTTTCGATCCGAGCTTGCCGGCCGGTGCCGGGTATATTTTCCGGAATATGGTGACGGGCATCGATTCCTATTCATTACTTGCGATCCCTTTGTTTATCCTTTCGGGTAATATCATGGCCAAAGGTGGTATTTCCAAACGTATTTTTAACTTCTTCGCTTATTTTATCGGTGACAAAACCGGTGGCATGCCCATTGCTGCCATCATCACCTGTTTGTTTTACGGGGCCATTTCCGGTTCGGCACCGGCAACCGTTGCAGCGGTTGGGGCGATGACATTCCCATTGTTGACTGAATTGGGCTATGACAAAAGAGTATCTATTGCAACTATCGCCGTAGCTGGTGGATTAGGAGTCATCATCCCGCCTAGTGTGCCATTCATCATTTATGGAACCTCGGCTGGAGCTTCAGTAGGTGATCTGTTTACAGCTGGAATAATACCCGGTGTTTTGATTGGTGCATTCTTATGTATCTATACTTACTTCTATTATAAGAAACACGGTGAAGACAAAGAAAAATTGAAAAAAAACACTGACGAACTGAGAAAGAATGGTTTTGCGGGAATTTTAAAGGAAAGTTTCTGGGCCTTGATGACACCAGTCATCATCCTTGGGGGGATTTACGGCGGAATCGTGACTCCTACAGAAGCTGCGAACTTGTCGGTTGTCTATTCCCTCATCGTCAGCATCCTTATTTACAAAACGATGAAACTTGAAGACTTAGCAAGTATAACGAAAGATACGATTAAAACGGCTGCTCCCGTTCTGTTGGTAGTTTCGACAGCAACGGTATTCGGACGTGTCCTGACTATTATGCAGGCACCTCAAACTATTGCCACAGCGATAACTGGGGCCGTATCATCCAAGGTTGCCATTATCCTGATTATCATAGGCTTCCTCTTGATAGTTGGTATGTTCATGGAAACACTGGCCGCGATTTTAATCTTGACGCCGATTTTCTTGCCAATCGTTACTGCCATTGGGATGGATCCTGTCCACTTTGGTGTTATCACGATTGTGGTATTGGCAATCGGCTTCGTGACGCCACCGGTTGGCCTGAACCTCTATGTTGCCAGTTCCATCAGTGGGGTACCGGTCATGGAGGTTGCCAAGAAAGCAACCCCGTACATGATTGCCTTTGTGATTGCGGCATTGTTAATTGCCTTTATTCCAGAAATCAGCCTGTTGTTACTCAAGTAAAGAGATAAGAATGAGAGGGATACCATGAAAAAGAAAATCACACTGATGCTAACAGCATTCATTGCCACAACCTTGGCTGGATGCGGACTTGTCTCCGGAAAAACAAACGAGAACCAACCTGAGTATGTCATCAATTATGCGCACGGCGCAGCGGATGTGGCCTCATTGCATCAAGGTGCTGTAAAATTCAAGGAATTAGTTGAAGAAGGTTCTGACGGCCGGATCAAGGTCCAAATTTATCCCAACTCGCAATTGGGCGGGGACCGTGAATTGATGGAAGGCGTCCAATTTGGCGATATCACCGTCATGAACTCCAATGCGGCCGTGCAAGTGAACTTCGTTCCGGGAGCTGCTGTATTTGACCTGCATTTCCTCTTCCAGGATCTGGAACATGCCCGTGCAACCAACAGCGATCCCGAGTTCGTTGCCAAGCTTTCAAAGGAATATGAAGAAGCCGGCTTCAAATTTTTAGGAACGGCCGACCAAGGTTTTCGGATCATGACGGCCAATGAAGTCATTACTGAACCGGAACAAATGGCAGGAAAAACCATCCGCGTAATTGAAAACCAATTCCATATAGCCGCCTGGAGCGCAATTGGGGCCAGTCCGACACCGATGCCTTTTAACGAATTGTATACGGCTTTGCAACAAGGAACAGTTGATACGCAAGAAACGCCAATCGAGTTGATTTATTCTCAAAAGTTTTACGAACAACAAGATTACTTCATCATGACCAATCACCTGCTGCAGACCATCCCTTGGGCGATGAATCTGGAATTCTACAACGAATTGCCTGAAGATTTGCAGGAACTTGTGAGTGAATCGGCCACGGAAGCAATCAGCTATTCCAATGAGTATCTCGATGCGAATATCGAGGAGATGACCCAGGAAATTGTTGATTACGGCATCGAAATCATTGAACTGACACCGGAACAACAACAGTCATTTGCTGAAAAAGCGCAATCCGTATATGGCCAAATCGAAGCAGCAGTCGATCCTGGCATCTATGAAGCTTATATAAATGCAGCTGACAAAAATGCCAAGTGAAAAGGGGAAGAATAATGATGAAAAAAATTAAAGCAGGAATTATCGGCTCCGGAAACATCGGATCCGACTTGATGATGAAACTGTTCCAATCCGATATCCTGGAACCGACCGTGATGATCGGGATTGATGAGGAGTCAGCAGGGATGAAACGGGCTAAGGAATTGGGGTTGCGTTGTTTTGCCGACGGAATTGACGGGTTCAGAAAAGAACCGGAGTTGGCGGATGTCCTGTTTGACGCAACGTCTGCTGGGGCGCATCTTTACAATGCCAAGGTAGCCAGGGAATTGGGTAAAATGATGTATGACTTGACACCTGCTGCCATCGGACCCTATGTCGCTCCTACCGTCAATATTGATGAACATCTGGACAAGGATAATGTCAACCTCATCACGTGTGGCGGCCAGGCAACGACACCGATTGTCAGTGCCATCAACCGCGTTGCGCCGGTCGAATATGCGGAAATAGTCGCAACCATTTCCAGTAAAAGTGCCGGTCCCGGAACACGGGCCAACATCGATGAGTTCACGGAAACGACTTCCAAAGCATTGGAAGCTGTCGGGGGGGCCAAAAAGGGCAAAGCAGTTATTATTCTGAATCCGGCTGAACCGCCGATTTACATGCGCGATACCGTCTATGCTTTAGTCGAAGAGGATAAGATGGATGAAGAAGCGATTCAAAAATCCATCAATGAAATGGTTTCCGAAGTCCAAAAAGCCGTCCCTGGCTATCGTCTGCGTGGGGAACCTCTGTTTGACGGGAACAAAATCACCGTCTTTATTGAAGTTGAAGGCGCCGGTGATTTCTTCCCTAAATATTCGGGGAATCTTGATATCATGACCGCAGCAGCAGTGAAAGTCGCGGAAGAATTTGCGCTCAAAGCTGCCTTGCAAAAACAGGACGCATAGGAAGGGGAACTTATAATGGAAAATAAACAACTAGATGTTATTTTAACAGAGGTCGCACTCCGGGACGGTAGCCATGCCGTTGCCCACCAATTCACCGTTGAACAAGTGACTGCGGTGGCAAAAGCCTTGAACGAGGCCCGCGTTCCGTATATCGAAGTGAGTCATGGGGACGGGTTGGGGGGATCCACGTTACAATACGGCCTCTCTAAAGTCGATGAATATGAATTGATCAAGGCTGCGGTTGATGTCTGCGATTATTCGAAAATTTCGGTCTTGCTCCTGCCGGGAATTGGAACGATCCCTGATCTGGAAAAAGCCTTCCAACTGGGCGCGCGTATGGTGCGGGTAGCAACCCATGTAACGGAAGCTGATGTCTCCAAACAACATATTGAATATGCGAAAAAATTAGGAATGGAAGTTGTCGGCTTCCTCATGATGTCCCACATGGCACCAGTAGAAAAGGTGGTTGAGCAAGCAAAATTGATGGAAAGTTATGGGGCGGACGTTGTCTATTGTACCGACTCGGCGGGTGCGATGGTACCGCGCGAAGTCACGGAAAAAATAACCGCCTTGAAAGAGGCCCTCTCGGTCGAAGTTGGTTTCCATGCGCATAACAACTTGGGATTGGCGATGGGGAACACCTTGGCCGCAATCGAAGCGGGAGCGACCCGCATCGACGGCAGCATCCGCGCACTGGGTGCGGGGGCCGGAAATACCCAAACAGAAGTATTGGTGGCGGTCCTAGATAAAATGGGGATTGAAACCGGGGTAGATTTGTACAAAATCATGGATGCCGCGGAAGATATTGTTGCTCCAATTTTGGAAGTTCCACAAGAAATTACCAAAGACAGCTTGACCATGGGATATGCCGGGGTTTATTCCAGTTTCCGCCTGCATGCGCAAAGGGCCGGCAAACGCTTCGGCATCGACCCACGCGATATTTTAATCGAACTGGGAAAACGGCAAGTGGTCGGTGGTCAGGAAGATATGATCGCCGATGTGGCGTCAGAAATGGCCGAAGCACGGAAAAAAGAATTGATCTTGAATTAAGAACACGGTAGTAGCGTGCATCCTCGCAAAGATAGAGGGGCACGCTTTTTTTTGGGGATAACATTGGTCGCATCAGGTAGTGTTTGTTAATATATAAATTAACCGCTTACTATTGACTTCAAATATATTGAATCTTATAATGTAATTAATCATTTAGTAAATAATATGTAAAATGTTTTACTAAAGGCGGGAGGGATTTTCGTTTTGAATAAAGATTATTTAAATCATCAAATTCTGCACAGAA
This sequence comes from Jeotgalibaca sp. A122, assembly GCF_052266715.1. Lineage (NCBI taxonomy): Bacteria > Bacillati > Bacillota > Bacilli > Lactobacillales > Carnobacteriaceae > Jeotgalibaca > Jeotgalibaca sp. A122. The sequence goes on from NZ_JBQPRB010000003.1 coordinate 45,506, forward strand.
ATACCTTAAATCCACATGCTTATTTCTTTGGTTATCAAAACAAGGAAAATGCACTTACTTATGAAAGAAAGTTAGCGAGAGGCTTCCAGCTTCTGAATGGTTTGTGGAAATTTATGTATACGCTTACTCCGGAAGAAGGGCCGGAGCAGTTCTTCAGCGAACAATTTGCAGACGAAGAGTGGGAAACAATGCCTGTACCGGCTCATTGGGAATTAAACGGTCATGGTCGTCCGCATTATACCAATGTCCAATATCCATTCCCGGTCGATCCGCCCCATATACCGTCGGATAACCCGACCGGATTATATCGGAAAAATTTCAACTTCAACAAAGCTGATGACAACGAAAGAGCCATTCTTCGCTTTGAAGGGGTAGACAGTGCTTTTCATGTTTGGGTAAATGGCGAAGAGGTTGGCTACAGTACCGGTAGTCGCGAACCTTCAGAATTTGATATCACCGATCATATTCGTGAAGGAGAAAATACTCTGGCTGTTAAAGTTTATAAATGGTCGGCAATGAGTTATTTAGAAGACCAGGATATGTGGTGGATGAGCGGGATTTTCCGTGATGTCTATCTCTATACGAAACCTGAAATTTCCATCCAGGATATTTTCATCAAAACAGAACTGGATAAAGAATATAAAGATGCAACTTTATCGTTGGAATTGAAAACGGATTCTATTACGGAGGGTTCGGGATACGCACTGAACGTAACCCTTTTGAATCATGATAGGGAAGAGATTATCGCAAATGACGTTCAAATGTCTGGAAATCTGACCAGTCTCCTATTAGATGTAGAAAACCCAGAAAAATGGACGGCAGAAACACCTTACCTGTACCATTTGATTTTGACACTTAAGAAAAACGACCACATCGTGGAAGTCATTCCGCAAAAAGTCGGTTTCCGAATGGTAGAGTTGAAAGATGGGTTAATTCAAATAAACGGGCAACCGATTATGTTCAGAGGTGTGAACCGTCACGAGGATAACCCAGATTATGGGCGGGCGATAAATTTTGACTGGATGGTAAAAGATGTCCAGTTAATGAAGCAATACAATATCAACGCAGTTCGTACAGCCCACTATCCTGCCGATCCAAGATTTTACGCTTTGTGTGATGAATATGGTTTGTATGTTATTGATGAGACGGATATTGAGACGCACGGTTTCGATATTATCGGCAAGTGGAATCAACTGAGTGATTCCCTGGAATGGCAACCGGCTTACCTAGACCGCATGGAACGCATGGTTGAACGCGATAAGAATCATCCTTCCGTCATCATCTGGTCGCTTGGAAATGAATCCGGTTTCGGTCAAAACCATGTAGCGATGTACGATTGGGCTAAAAAACGAGATGATACGCGTTTGATTCACTATGAAGGAGAAACACGCGATATTCTGACGCGCACGAACAACGATCCACAAGAGGAAAATGTTGCAGCGGATATGTTCTCAACCATGTATAGTTCGGTGGAACTGATGGACGAACTCGGACAGCGCACTGAATTCAAGCAACCACATATCCTTTGCGAATATGCCCATGCGATGGGAAATGGTCCAGGTGGATTCAAGGAATATATGGAAGTCTTCCGGAAACATCCACGCCTACAAGGTGGTTTTGTGTGGGAATGGATGGATCATGGCATTCGCAAACACACCGAAACGGGTGAATCGTATTTTGCCTATGGTGGGGATTTTGGAGAAACGCCTCATGATTCAACATTTGTCATCGACGGTCTAGTGATGCCGGACCGGACGCCTTCACCCGCGTTATATGAATATAAAAAAGTGATTGAACAGATTCGCGTGACGGATTTTTCATTGGAAGATAAATATATAACCATTCAAAATGATTATGATTTTATCAATCTCGACCATGTTTATGGGGTTTGGCAATTGGTTGATGGCGAGGAAATACTACGAGAAGGAACGCTTGATTTATCAGATATCCAGGCAGGACAAGAAAAGAAAGTTGAACTTGACTTACCCCAAAATAGTGTAGATCAAGCTTTTAATCCAATCCTGAACATTCAATTTTTACAAAAATTCAATACGAGATGGGCTAAGTCAGGTCACGAAATTGCTTGGCATCAAGAGCTTTTAAATACTGCTAAACAAGCTAAAAAAGATTTACTTGTTGCTTCTCAGCTACATGTTGACCAGAACAAAAACGTTCTAAAAGTTGAGGGAACCAATACAGAATGGATATTTAACCTCAATAAAGGAGAACTCGTTTCCTGGAAAGTAAATGAGTTGGAACTCCTTGAACAAGGGTTTAAGCTGAATATTTGGCGGGCACCAACTGATAACGACCTGAAAAGCAGTGTGGAATTCCAAACTAAGTCAGTGGCACAAGATTGGAAGAAGCACGGTTTGAATCATTTGCAAACCCGTATCAAGGCAGTCAACGTCGATAAGAGTGAAACCGACGTGACCGTGACGGTTGAAACGAAAGTCGCGCCACCCGTCCTTGATTGGGGATTCGAGGTTACAACCACCTATCACATCCAGGCAGATGGACGAATGGCAGTCAATGTGGAAGCGAAAAAAGTGGGCGAAGGACCCGAAACTTTACCGAAAATCGGACTGCAGGCGAGAATCAATCAAACCTTGCAAAATGTTTCGTGGTTCGGAAGAGGACCAGGTGAGGCATACTCAGACACCAAACTAGCCAATCGTTTCGGAATTTGGCATGCAGGCATACCGGAATTATCAACAAACTATGTAGTGCCTCAGGAAAACGGCAACCGGACAGATGTATCCTGGGTGGCATTGAACGCTGATAGTGGTTCTGGGTTGTTTGTCAAAGGTGATGATTTTAATTTCAGCGCCAGACCTTATACAACTGAGAACCTGGAAACAGCCACACACACGCATGCTTTAGAAAAGCAGGACTTTATCGAACTGAACGTGGATCAAAAACACCAAGGAATCGGGTCGGCAACTTGTGGTCCGGGTGTGTTGGAACAGTACGTGTTATTAAATCAAGATTTCTCATTTTCCTTTACGATGTTCGCATTTTCGAAAAACGAATGGCAACCACAAACACTGAATAAATATGTTTAAAAAATAAAGGAGGAACAGAAAATGAATAAAATGACAAAATGGTTGGGTTTGGCAACAGCAGGTTTATTATTGGCAGCGTGTGCGAGTGACGGAGGCGAAACAGCTGAGTCCACTGGAACAGAAGGATCAAGCACGACGGGAGGGGGTACAAATCAAGTCACCGTTTGGGCATGGGACCCAGCCTTCAACTTGAAAGCCCTGGAATTGGCGGAAGAAGTTTATACCGCTGACAACCCGGATTTTGAATTAAATGTGATTGAAAATGCACAGGATGATATCGTCCAAAAATTGAATACAAGTTTGAGTTCCGGAACAACTAAAGGAATGCCAAACATCGTCTTGATTGAGGACTACCGTATCCAAAGTTTCCTGGAAGCTTATCCGGAATCTTTCTACCCGGTAACGGACTTACTTAATGCGGATGATTTCGCAGACTATAAAGTCACAGCGGGAACAGTTGAGGATGAAGTTTACACAGTTCCGTTTGACTCCGGGGTAACAGGCCTTTATGTTCGTACTGATATTCTTGAAGAAGCGGGTTATTCAGTAGAAGATTTGACCGATATCACATGGGAAGAGTACGTTACGATCGGGAAAGATGTCACTGAAAAAACCGGCGTAAAATTTGTAACGAGTGACCACAATGATCTTGGCTTGATTCGGACAATGATCCAAACAGCCGGTAAATGGTACACAGCAGAAGATGGAACGACACCGGATATTGCGGACAATGAAGCACTAAAATCAGCTTTCAAAGTCTATAAAGGCATGGTTGATGGCGGCATGATGAACGTCCATAGTGACTGGAGTCAATTGGTATCAGCAGTCAACACGGGTGCTGTAGCAACAGCTCCAACTGGTAACTGGTTCACGCCTTCCATCAAACAAGCTGCTGACCAATCAGGTAAATGGGCAGTTGTGCCATATCCTCGCTTGGATATTGAAGGCTCTGTCAATGCATCCAACTTGGGTGGTTCATCATGGTATGTCTTGAACGTTGATGGCAAAGAAGCAGCAGCAGACTTTTTGATTGAAACATTCGGTTCCAGCGATGAGTTGTATCAAACGTTAGTTGAAGAAATCGGTGCGATCGGTGCATTCGGTCCGGCTGCTGAAGGCGACGCTTATAAAATGGAAGACGAATTCTTCGGTGGGCAAGCAGTATACCAAGACTTTTCAGCTTGGATAACAGAAATTCCACAAGTTAATTTTGGTCAAAACACCTACGCTATCGAAGATATCATGGTTGTGGCTATGCAAGAGTACTTGAATGGTGGGGATTTGGATGAAATTTTAGCCAACGCCCAAACACAAGCAGAAACACAAATCCAGTAGAATCAGCATCGATATCCTAGAAATTAATGACTTGATTCGTTTACCAACAATCAAAGTTATTGATTTCTAGGATTTGCTATAAGGGGGAGAAACAGGTGGAGAAAAGTATAGCAAATCGTAAAGTAAAAAAGAGCAAGTTAAAAACACAAAGAGACATTTTAGGTTGGGCATTTGTCATTCTATCGGTTGGCTTAATCGGCATGTTTTATTTTTATCCAATGGTGCAATCGTTGTTACTATCGTTCCAATCAGGTACTGGTGTTAATCTGGAGTACGTGGGCTTGAATAACTACAAGCGTTTATTCCAGGATCCCACGTTTATGACCGCTACTAAAAACACACTGATATTCCTGCTGTTCCAGGTGCCGATCATGGTAATACTGGCAATCTTCTTCTCAGTGCTGTTGAATCAAAAAACATTGAAATGGAAAGGGCTTTTTCGGACGCTTGTTTTCCTACCATCCGTCACATCCCTGGTTGCGTATTCCATTATTTTCAAATATTTGTTCAGTAATAACGGAATCGTCAATAAAATCTTGATGAGTATATCCTTGATTGATGACCCAATTTTGTGGTTATCCAACCCATTCTGGGCCAAAGTGTTGATCATCATCGCCATTACTTGGCGCTGGACCGGTTATAACATGATTTTCTTCTTGTCGGCCTTGCAAAATATCAGTCCGGAAATTTATGAAGCAGCCCGAATCGATGGGGCATCAAGCATCCAACAATTCTTCAAAATCACCGTACCGATGTTGAAACCGGTCATCTTGTTTACGACCGTGACCTCGACCATCGGGACCCTGCAATTGTTCGATGAGCCGATGAACATCACGGGTGGTGGACCGGGTAATGCAACCACGACCATTTCCCAGTATATTTACAACCTTTCGTTTAAATTTACGCCGGACTTCGGTTATGCAGCGGCTGTTTCTTATGCCATCGTAATTCTCGTCATTATTTTCTCAAGTATACAATTTTGGGTAGGAGGTAGAGACAATGACTAAAACAAAAAAAGTGGCAGTTTACGCATTTTTGATTGCGGTGAGCATCGTTTTTGCCTTTCCGTTTTATTTCTTGATTGTTAGCGCGACTAACCTTTCCATCGATGTCACCAACGGAAAGCTGTTGCCGGGTACAAATCTGATTGCTAACTTCCAGAAACTGTTGGAAACCGTAGATATCGTGACGGCCGCCAAAAACTCGACCATTGTATCCTTGTCCCAAACCTTTTTCTCGCTTCTTGTAGCTTCGCTTGCCGGTTACGGATTTGAAATCCACAAATCGAGAGGGAAAGAAATAGTCTTTCGTATTTTGTTGCTATCGATGATGATTCCTTTCGCGGCTATCATGATTCCGTTGTTCCGTATGTTCGGAACCATTTCATCCGTAGCGCCGGCAATCGGGATTGATACCTTATTTTCTGCATATCTGCCTTATTTAGCTACGGCCTTCTTGGTCTTCTTCTTCCGGCAAAACACTAAAATGTTCCCGAAAGAATTGCTGGAAGCGGGCCGGATTGACGGTTTATCAGAACTGGGCTGTTTTTTCTTCATTTTTATTCCAACAATGAAAACGACCTATGCAGCAGCCGCCATCATTACGTTCATGGGTAGCTGGAATAACTACTTGTGGCCCTTGATTGTCTTGCAATCGCCGGAAAATCAAACCATTCCCTTGTTGATTTCCAACCTGGGAGCAGGCTACTCTCCGGATTACGGCATGATCATGTTGGCGATTATGATTGCAACCATTCCGACCGCAGCGATTTTCTTCTTCCTGCAAAAACATTTTGTGGCAGGTATGCTTGGATCGGTTAAATAACAAGGAGGTATTATGGCTATTACTTTTAACGAAAGCGAACGTCGCTTTCATATTCAAAATGACTTTTTCAGCTACATCCTGACGGTAGAAGAAAATGAAATCCTGTCACATACGTATTTCGGGGCCCCGCTCAGGAAGCTCTCATCAATCCGGAACTATCCCCGGGTCGACCGCTCCTTTTCGCCGAATCTGCACAATGCCACCGATCGCCTGTTTTCACTGGATACCCTGCCGCAGGAATACGCCAGCTTCGGGAGCGGGGATTTCCGCGAACCGGCTTTCATCTTCCGCTTCAAGGATGGGACTTCCATCAGCGATTTCCGCTACCATACGCACCGGGTTTTCCCGGGTCGGGAAGGCTTGGCGGGATTGCCGCATGTGCAAGGGTCCGCGAATGATTGCGAAACCCTTGAAATCATCCTGAAAGATGAAGTGGGCGATCTGGAAATTGCCTTGACCTACACGTCCTTCAAACATCATGCCGCCCTGGTCCGATCGGCCAAGGTGGTGAACGTGGGTTCGGAAACGGTGAACATCGAAAAGATGATGAGTGTGAGCCTGGATTCCCCGGTCGCCGATTTCGACTTGATTCACCTAAACGGGTCTTGGGCGCGGGAAACGCAATTGACGCGTGAAGCACTTGCCCATGGCATCAAGGTGATTGACAGCAAAAGGGGAGCCAGCAGCCACCAACAAAACCCGTTCTTGGCCCTGGTCGACAAGAAAGCGGACGATGTATCCGGGGAAGTTTACGGCTTCAGCTTCGTCTACAGCGGCAATTTCGCCGCTCAACTGCAGGTCGATTCATACAGCCAGTTGCGCCTCAACCTGGGCTTGAACCCATTCCAGTTCAGCTGGAAGCTGGAGGCAGGACAGGCTTTCCAGACCCCGGAAGTCGTGATGGTATATTCGCAGGACGGCCTGAACGGCATGTCGCAAAACTATCATAACCTCTACCGCGAGCACCTGCTCAGGGGCGTGCACAAAAGCCAGGAACGTCCTGTCCTCATCAACAACTGGGAAGCGACCTATTTCGATTTTACCGAAAGCACGTTGCTGCCGATCGTGGATGAAGCCAGCAATCTGGGCATCGAACTGTTCGTGCTCGACGACGGCTGGTTCGGGAAACGCAATTCCGACCTGGAGGCGCTGGGGGATTGGTTTGTCAATACAGACAAGTTCCCCGACGGCATCCGTTCCTTTTCCCGGAAAATCAAGGCGAAGGGGATGAAGTTTGGTATCTGGGTTGAACCGGAGATGATCTCAGGTGAAAGCGACCTGTACCGGGCCCACCCGGATTGGTGTCTCCAGGTCAAGGGTCGTGGCAAATCGTTGGGGCGGAACCAATATGTGCTGGATTTCAGCCGCAAGGTGGTCCGTGACCATATCGAAGCGGCCTTGACCGCCATCTTCACCGATGCCGAAGTGGACTATGTGAAGTGGGACATGAACCGCAACATCACGGAAGGCTTTTCCAATGAATACCCGGCGGAACAGCAAGGAGAGATTTACCACCGCTATATCCTGGGGCTGTATGAGATGCTGGAGCATTTGACCACCACGTTCCCACACATCCTGTTCGAAGGCTGTTCCGGTGGGGGCGGCCGCTTCGACCCCGGCATGCTGTATTACATGCCGCAGACCTGGACCAGCGATAACACCGATCCGGTTTCCCGATTGAAAATTCAATACGGAACGAGTTTGGTTTATCCGATTATCACGATGGGTGCCCACGTTTCAGCTTCACCCAACCACCAGTTGGGGCGCGTGACTTCCCTGGAAATGCGCGGGGCCGTCGCCAGTGCCGGCAACCTGGGGTACGAGCTGGATGTAGTGAAGCTGTCGGAAGACGAAAGACAGGTGGTCGCCGAGCAGGTCGCCTTTTACAAGGAGCACCGCGCTCTGGTGCAGTTCGGCTCGTTCTACCGCCTGATCAGTCCGTTTGCCGGCAACGATTGCGCCTGGATGTTCGTGTCCAAGGACCGGAGTGAAGCCCTCGTGTTCTACTACAAAGTCCTCAACCAGGCTTCGGAACCGCTGGGTTTCCTGAAGATGCAGGGCCTCGATCCAGAAAAGAACTACCGTTTCAGCGACACCGGCGCTCCGGTTGGCGGCGATGAGCTCATGTACAGTGGCATGTTCCTGCCGACCAATGTGGCAGGAGATTACCAGGCGTTCACCTGGTATTTGACCGCCGAGTAAAACGAGAGCGCTCCGTTGATTACGCAAAGGTCTTGCGAAAGCTGTCGACCTTTGCATTGCTACACTCAAATGGATGCAAAGGTCCGTTCAAAAGTCCCGACCTTTGCTTTGCCGCAGCCAAAGTAGCGCAAAGGTGCCAAAGAAAGTTGCCGACCTTTGCGTAATCAATCAGAAAACACTTGCCAAGAAGGACGCAATGATGTTACTACATCGTTAATGAAGCTTTTTGCACGAAAATGTTGGGCTTGGTAGTTTTTCACTCCTTCAACACTGCTAGATAGATAACAAAAAGAAGCATCCCCTGAAATGGGAATGCTTCTTTTTCATTGTTGATTTTATAAGGCACCGGACAACATTAAGCCCAATTGTGCCACCAATGACGTCAAAACATAGGCGCCGGAGAATACGAAAACAGCAACGATCGCGATTTTCCAGGAGGTCTTGCTGAGGTCAGCCAGACTGTCCGCCACCGAAATGCCGGCGAAAGTCAAAATTGGTGTTGTAATCGACAGGAAATCGACCGCGCTGATGGCTTGGACGAAGAAATCGGAAGCCAGACAAAAAACCAACGATACGATTGAGACCCAACCCAGTGTCGGGAATTCTTGCAAGAAGCCAATTTTAGTGCGTTTTGTGGCTTTGGATACCCAGATTCCCAACAGTGAGAAGGCCCAAAGGACTGCTAACCCCACGAATGTCGTGCCCGTGATCGGCGTTGCGTCCGGATATTTGACCAATTTGATTTGTTGCGTGAATAGGATCAAAGCGACACTCAATAATAGAATAAGAGCATGTTTCTTGAACTCACGCATTGAATATTGTTGATTTTGCATACTATACTTCCTCCTTGGTGAACAGACGGTACATCACACGTTGCAACGGAACAGCCAGGAACACCATCGTGTAGGTGCCCATGAAGCTCGTCAACAACTGGCTGGCAGCCGCATAAGAAAGGATTACACTTTCCTGTTCGGGATAAAGAGCGACCAATGAAGAGGAGGCAGCAGTCATCATACTGGATGAACCCATGCCGGAGGCCATCGCCAGAGCGCGCACATCCAAGCCCAATGACAATACCAGCGGGGCAAACAGGCTGAAGAAAATGGTCCCGAACAAGGTTCCGATCAGATACATGGACAAGACGCCACGACCTTCCGGAGAGTTCAAGGTATATTTTTCAGTGATGTAAGAAAGTTCGCCTTCACGGCCAATTCCCAACGTCGCACCGATTGCCTCGCGACGCAGACCCAATAACAAAGCGATTGGTAACCCAATCAGGATGGTCCCTAAGTTACCGATTTCCTGAATCAAGAAAACCCAGCCGACCTTGATGATTTCACCGATACGTGGTGCCACATCAGCACCGTAACGCGCCATCAAGGGCAACATGATGAACATCAAGTTTTCACCCGAGAAACGGATATTTTCCTTCGAATAGACTTTCGCCAAAACACCTTTGCGAATGGCCGGAACACCAAAAATCATGCCAATCAATACCGCGAAAACCAACGGCAAAACACTCACACGCAATGAGCCGATTGCGAATGATTGAAAACCGATCATTTCCGCGATGAAAATAATAATCAAAACCATTGCCAACAGCCAAACAAAGGTACCATTCTTTTGAGCAGTTTCTTGCTTCTCCATATTTTTTACTCCTCCACAATTGACGCCAATAATGCTTCATAATCGGCAAAGGACCGTTTGTAAGCAGGCGCTTCTTCTAATTTTCCATTCAGTTCTGCCAAAACTTGCATCAAGTAAGCAGGGAAAGTTTCCAACACAAAGTGTGGATCGTCCATTTTAAAATCATCGCCGTGGATTGAACCGGTGAAACCGCCATAACTGATTTGCAGGCAAGGGAACAGGAAGGACAAATCGCCGATGTCTCCCGCCGCCGCAATGCTGCCACGATCGGTGATCAACCCAGTGATGGCCGTTTGTTTGTCAAAGGCAGCCCGGGCCAAATCAGACAAATACCGGTCCTGGACGAAAGGTAAATAACCCATTTCCGTATCGATATGAACCTGACCATTCAAGGCCATAGCACTCCCTTTAGCAGCCATATCAAGTTTTTTGACCGTTTCTTTCATGTATGCGACTGTCTTGCAGCGCAAATCCGTTCCGATTTTAACGCGGTTCGGAATGACGTTGGTCGACATGTCGCTTTCCGCCACAATCGGGTTAAACCGCACCGATTGGTCGTCGCGCACATGTTGACGGGTCAAGCCCAGTGCCACGTTGAACAGGGTGCTCATGCTGTAGGCATTCGCCCCGGAAAAAGGATCGAAACCGGCATGGCTGGCTTTCCCTTCGAATGTGTAATGCTTGTACAAGAAGCCGGCCAAATCGCAGTACAACTCAATCGTCGGTTCGGTGAAATATTCGCCGATGGCATGCACACAAATGCCGAAATCGACATCATCAAACACCCCTAGGCGCATCGCTTCCGGCTTGCCCCCGTAATACTGGATAATGCCTTGTTCCTTCAACGACTTGCGGTAAGCCAAATCCAGATATTCCTCCGCAGGCACGAAGACGAACTGCAGGTTGTAGTCCAACTGCTCGAAGGCCCGGGTCTTGAATAAATGGGTGTAGAGCGCCAGGGCAATGCCAACCTGTGTATAATGACCGCAGTTGTGGGCTGCACCCGTTTCTTTATTGGCATGGAAGTGGGTTGGGGCATACACAGCATCCAGTTCGGCGATAAAAGCCACTGTTTTTGGTTTCCCGGAAGATAGCGTCACTTTCATTCCAGTTGTGCTGAAATAGTCAATGTCGATATTCGGGTTTAAGCGGGTTAAATACTTTTCGATCGCCTGTTTGGTATGAACCTCCTTATACCCCAGTTCAGGATGGTCCCAGATATCAGCGACCACACGTGCTATTTCTGGATAATATTCGGTAAAAGTCACTTTTTACTCATCTCCTTACTTAAACAACGTGGTAATTATACGAAATTACGAACAAAGGGTCAATGGGACAGGCGTAATTTTCCCAAGATTGGTCACTAAATCGATAAAAGGCGATCGGAGAAAACCTTTTTAATGATTCTTTACATTCCCCACACAAACTTTACATTAAACGCCTAAATAAATTTACATCCCTTTCCTATAATAGGCTGTAACAGAAAGAAAGGGTGAGTGCAATGATGCTTACAGCACACTCCGGCAGTGACGGTACCCCAGATAACAGCCGGCAATTTATCAAAGAAATGTTACTGGCAGGAATCTCCTGCGTTGAAGTCGATGTCCGCCGCTCGCAAACAGGGAAACTTTATTTGAGCCATGATAAAACATTTTGGTCCGAAGCCATGCTCAGCCTCGATAATGCTTTCCAAATCCTGAAAACCGATTCCGATGCACTGATGAACTGTGATCTCAAAGAACCAAATCTCGAACAATCAGTCCTTGCTTTAGCGACCCAACACAATATCCAAGACCGCATTATCCTGTCCGGCGCAGTCAATCTGGCTCATTTACCCGACCCAATGTACCTGAAGCAAGTCTATTATAACGCCGAGAGCATCATTCCCCACCTCTATCTGAACTGGGAAATGACCAAGTCACAAATCGACGAAATCATCCAAACTTGTCACACAAAAGGCATTGAAACGATTAATATCAATTACCGCCTCGCAACCAACGGCGTCATCAATCGTTTCCACCAAGAAGGCTTGAACCTGAGCGTCTGGACCGTCAACGACTTTGCCGAAATCAACCGTTTCCGGAGCGCCGATGTCAAAAACGTGACGACCAAGTATGCTATCAGCTACCTTTACCAAAACGTGGTCAGACAGGCGATGGGTGGCTAAATGACGTGCTTGACTTACAAATTCAAAACCTTCATTTGAAAATAAAAGCTGGGGAAATGGTTACGTTGCTGGGGCCCAGCGGCTGTGGAAAAACAACCCTCTTGCGCAAAATCGGCGGTTTTATCCCCGCCACGGAAGGTGAAGTAATGGTGCAGGGCAAAGACATCACGCAACTACTACCAGAAGTGCGCCCAACCGCCATGGTTTTTCCAAGCGATAACTTGTGGCCGCACATGACTGTTTTCCAAAACCTTTCTTTTGGATTAACTTTGCGGAAACACAACCGCAAACAAATCCAAAGAGAAGTCGCCGCCATGCTCGCCATAGTGAATATGTCGTTGACCGATGAGCTGCATCCCCATGAACTCACAATTGCGCAACAACAGCGCGTTGCGATGGCACGCGCTTTACTTTTAAAACCGAAAGTTTTATTGTTGGACGAACCTTTTTCCAAATTGGATGAAAATGCCCGGGCCCATATGTACGAAGAACTCATACGTATCCAGTCCGAACTGAAGACGACTATCATACTCGCAACTAACGACCGTACTGAAGCACTCTCCTTATCGCAACGTATTGTGGTCATGGAAGAAGGGCGGGTAGTCCAAGTTGGAACGCCCCTCGAAATTTATGACCATCCTAAAAACAGCTATGTCGCTACTTTTAGTGGGGAAATGAATACATTTGAGGAAATTGCCTTCCGTCCCGAAGACGTCCGTATCTTTGACAGCAGTAAAGGCGATTATGTCGGGATTGTTGACTCAATAATGCTTTTTGGGCATTATGCAACAATCCGAATTCTTTCGGGAAAATATGTGATTAAAGCCTACGCGCCAAAAAATAGTGCCAGTGTATTTAATGAGAAACAGACGATAACATTTAACATCGAAAAATTCATCAATTATGAAAAAGGAGTCGGGCTGTGAGCAAGGTATTAGTTATTATTGTTAGTTATCTTTTGGCCTTGTTCTTTCGTTTCTCATTTAAGTGGCTCTGTGATTTGACGCAAAAACCTGGTTTCATACCTATCCTCTTGATTTTATTCCTGAGTGGATATTTCTATTTATTTGGAACGACCTTGATTATTTTACATGCGCTGTCCCGTATTCCGGAAACCGCAATCGAAACGGCCCGCGATGTCGGTGCCAACAAATGGCAAATTTTCCGTGCCATTATCCTGCCCATGACCTATAAAGCCTGCTTGATTGGCATGGTGCTGTTATTAATTTGAAAGGAGAGTCACGCATTTGAAACTTGAAAAAATAATCATCATCACCCCCAAAGATAACCAAACCAATATCCGGGTGCCGTTTACTTTGGATCATGATTGCGAAATCCTGGAAATAATGTTTAAGTACGGACCTGCCTATGCCAGTGATGAAGATGCTTTGCCTTTTATCATGAAGATGCTCCCACGGTATACGGATAGTGAAGTCACATGGGAAATGGCTAAACAATATTTGCCCGTGGAAAATTTGGTCACGCTATCCTTGGCTTACGAAAATCACTATCTGGGCGCACGCCACACCAAGGACCGTGACCAAAAAATAGTGTTGTCTGAAAAAGAGTCCAGTCTGGGATTTCCGACCTTGCCCATTAAAAAAGGGGAGTGGGAACTGCAATTGAATGTCCATAATACTTGCTCGCCAGAACTAATTGCACACGTCATAGTTGAAGCGAAAGGAGGATTCCATGAAGCAATACGCAGTCGAACTGCATAGCCACACGAATCATAGCGATGCCCATTTTACCGTCGCCGAATTATGCCAAGAAGCCAGCAATTTCGGTTACGATGGTTTAATTTTAACCGACCACAATACTGCTTCCGGCTATCCGGAATTTAAAAAGTTGGCTGACGAAAAGGGACTCGTGACGATGCGCGGGATCGAATGGACGACCTATTTCGGCCATATGCTTGTTCACGGTGCCGATTACCTTGTTGATTGGCGCGACGCCCAGCCGACCACAATTGATTATCACATCCAGGAAGTCAAAAATGCCGGCGGATTGGTGGGTATCGCTCATCCTTATGCAATCGGGAGCCCCATGTGCACAGGATGCCATTGGTCCTTTGAAGTAGAAAATTGGAAAAATGTCGATTACATTGAAATTTGGAATGAAGTTTGCCCAGACGAGTCTCTTTCCAGTTGGGAAGCGTATGCGCGCTGGACCCATTTGCTTGACCAGGGTTACCGCATTTCCGCCAGTGCCGGTCGCGATTGGCACCGACTGGAAGGCCTGGACAAAAATCCCGCTGTCACCTATATCGAAACAGTGGGCCAGTTGACCCCAACCAGTTTCCGCCAAGCATTGGAAAAGGGAGCTTTCTATTTGACCCTTGGACCAAAACTCGATTGGCAAATCGGCAGCCATCATATGGGCGATACCATTCCGACCGGGATCTATGTAACGAATATTCAGGCGAAACCATTTGATCTGCCCGCATTTGCGCCTTTTAATCCGCGCGCAAACCGGGTCAAAATCATCCACAATGGCGAAGTCTATCTGGATATCCCGATTACCGAAGAAAAAATAACCCTTTCCCTCCACCTCCAGCCGGGCTATGTCCGCCTCGAACTCTGGGGCGCGATTAAGGACAAAACAAACGAATTACTTCTCGTTTCCAACCCTATTTATATTGAAAAGTAAATCCGTTCGGAAATAAAAGTTGAGATACTGCCGAGTTTTGGGTGAACTCGGCAGTATTTTTGATAAATGCAAATTATAATTCCGACTTTTCCCGAAACTCGGAATTATAATTTAATTTTTCACTTTATTCTTCCGAGTATGCTCATAAATCGACCTTTTCGATACAAGGCCACCGCACCAACGATACAATGACTCCACCGGTTTTTTATGATTGGGGAACAACCGCTCGAACTCTTTCTTTGTCCGCTTCAGACCGACCAACTTGGGCTCGGTCAACCCGCAATTGGAACAACCAAGCATTTTCCGGGAATGTTCTCGCATCACTCCCCGGCACTCCCCACACATTATCCCCGGCCGTACCGAATCGTGATCGTATGACATCAACTTTCGGTACCGATTATCGTTCACATGCATCCCTACGAACCTTTCACCGAGCCGCAGCTGCCAATCCGACATTGCAGCTTCTGTCATCCGGATTTTTTGAAAATAGCTATCCAGCTGCTGCGGCAAGACAATCGGCATTTCCGCAGTCAACCCATATAAAGTCACATTGGGATTCGTGAATACCAACCGCGCCTCAACCGGCAAGGGCACTCGCATTTTTCGCAATATTTCCGCAACCATCCGCTTTGCACGTTCCAATTGGTGCAGGGGATCGTGTGTCAAATCCATGAAGCCATCCGGTCCCACCTTATAGGTACCTTCCCAGTGCTTCGCGTCCAAAATATGAATCTTTTGAGAACCGATCAGTAACAAATCAATTTGGCATATGCGATCTTGGGAAATTACCAAGTCCTGGATTTGAACGATGGTACCTTCCAAGCAAGCCGCTTTATTATTAACTATATTTTCCCCGATTTCCCCCAACACCAAAAATCGGAATTGGCGCTCTTCTTTTTCACTAAACGTAACCCGTCCTCGCAAACACTTCATCAGTTCCAACTCAATTAAATCATCTCGACGCTTCAATAACATCCCATCATCTCCTTTTTCTATCTACCTATATATAAGCAAAAAGTCCCTAAAAGCTTTTTTTATGGTATGATTGAAGCATTATTTTTAAGGGAGAATCAGCACCATTGAAAATTCCGATATTGTTCGAGGACAATCATCTTCTTCTTGTCGAAAAGCCGGTCAACATCCCGGTTCAAGCCGACGCCAGCGGGGATCTTGATTTCCTTACAATGTTGAAACATGACATTAAACACCGGTACCAAAAACCCGGAAACGTATACCTCGGTCTCCTGCACCGCTTGGATCGGCCCGTTGGTGGGGCAATGGTTTTTGCCAAAACATCCAAAGCCGCCGCGCGCATGTCCGACATGCTGCGCCGACGCACGATCGATCGCACTTATTTTGCCATCGTCCATGGCAAACCCAGCACTAACGCGGGCACTCTTACGCACTACCTTTATAAAGACCGAAAGAAGAATCAAGTCTTCAGCGTGAACGCCAACCATCCGGAAGCCAAAAAAGCCGTTCTCGATTACCAAACAGTGATGACAAAAAACAACTTCAGCCTGCTCAAAGTCAACTTGCATACCGGCCGACCACACCAAATCCGCGTCCAGCTCGCAAGCAATGGCACGCCACTTTTCGGCGACCAAAAATACGGTGCACATCTCAATAAACACGGCCAACAAATCGCACTTTGGGCGACAAAATTACATTTTAAACATCCTGTGAAAAAGGAGCCGCTAACCATCTACTCAAGCCCACCAAACCAACACCCGTGGAATTTATTTCCAACTGTTATGGACGAAAGTTGAAAATGGGAGTAGAATCAAGTAATTAACAGGAGGGTAAATGAATGACAAAAAGTAAAAAATACGTATTAATAACAATTATAGCCTGTGCTCTTGCGGCTTCATCCGTCGGTTTGAACATCAACTTGAATGGTCTGTACATCCAGCCCGTCTCACAAGCAATCGGCGTTTCAACAGGAGCATTTTCATTACACTCCACGTTCATCAGTATTGGGATTGCGGTTGGTTCCATATCTGTTCCTGCATTCTTAAAGAAATTTGATTATCGTCTCATTGTCCTCGTTGCCAGTGTAGTCGCGGCAGTGATGACTTTTTTAATGTCACTTTCGAGTCAAGTGTGGATGTTTAGCGTCCTGGGCTTTATTCGTGGCTTCTCATCAGCATTCTTTGGCTTTGTTGGGTTACAATTTCTTATTAATAACTGGTTTATTGCGAAACATGGTTTAGTTACGAGTCTTGTTTTCAGTTTCGGTGGGGTGGCAGGTGCTATTCTTTCACCAATCGTTTCCAGTTTGATGGAGTCACAAGGTTGGCAAGCGGGTTACATCATTCAGTCTGTATTGTACCTGGTGTTTGCTTTACCAGCGCTTTTCATCCCATTCAAAGCAACACCGCAACAAGAAGGACTGGAACCCTATCGAGATGGTGAACAAGTCAAAACAGCTCAAGCAGGAGATTTCAAATCTGAAGTCAAACCATTCACCTACAAAACAAAAACCTTTGTCCTTGTCATTTTGGTGAGCATTTTTGCGACGGCGTTAACGGGCATGGTCCAACATTTACCAGGCGTTGCAACCGACTTTGGTTTTTCAACTGCCGTCGGTGCGATGATGATTTCTGCAGCTATGATTGCAAATATTATTTTCAAACTGCTGGTCGGAGTCTTGAATGATAAAAAAGGAGCCATTTTTGCCAATTTGGTAATGGTTCTGGCAGTTACTTCTGGATTCGGGTTGTTGCTTTTAGGGGCAAGCCAAATTTTCATGCTGAGTGGTAGTTTCATGTTCGGGTCCATCTACGGCTTAACAGCAGTGGGTATGGCACTTTTCATCAAGCATCTTTATCCGATTGAACATTTTGGAAAAGTTTTCCCAATCGTGAATTTTACCCAAAATATTGGTGCAGCTTTCGCCATTTCCATTTATGGATTCAGTTATGACTTAAGCGGAGGCTATACTCTGGCTGTTGTGGCATCCATGGTAGTAGCCGTCCTGATTGGAGCCTTAATCTTATTAGCAGACAAAAGTGTGAAGTGAAAACTTCGCACTTTTTTTCATGTCCCGTTATAATAGAAACAAATAACAAAGGAGGGGCTTCTATGGAAAACTTGACTGCCTTTGACGTGCGCGCAGCAAATGGTGCCCATGCAATCCGTATGGCAGGGAATCTCTTGATTGAAGCGGGGTACGTTACCGAACGTTACGTCGGCAAAATGATCCAGACCTACGAGAGCAATACACGTTATTTCGTCATTGCGCCTGGAGTCGCAATCCCACACCAACGGCCGGAATTAGGTGCTTTAAAGACCGGTGCGGCTATCATCACCCTGAAAAAACCAATCAATTTTGGCAACCCGGCGAATGATCCCGTTGATACCGTCATCGCCTTTTCAGCTGCAGATGACGAAGCCCATCTCAAGGTCGTCCGCCAAATTGCCCAATTTCTGCAAGAAAATGTGAATTCGAAAAATCAGGAGCAATTAGAATTGTTATTGAAAAAAATACTTGAGAATGCTATCTAGTTTCAAACTGGATAGTGTTTTTTTATACTCATTGATAGCATTACTTTTGTTTGCTAATATAGACAACGTAAGCGTTTACGAATTGGAGGTAAAAGAATGAATTGGTGGAAAAACAGTGTGATTTATCAAATCTATCCTCGGAGTTTTCAAGACTCAAATAATGATGGTATTGGGGATATTCCCGGCATTATTTCGCATCTGGATTACCTTGAAAAATTAGGTGTTGATGTCATTTGGTTGGGGCCGGTGTACCAATCTCCTGGTGATGACAACGGCTATGATATCAGCGATTACCAAGCAATCAATCCTGAGTTCGGGACCATGGAAGATTTGGATAATCTTATTAATGAAGCAAAAAAACGCAATATCGGCATCGTCATGGACCTGGTCGTAAACCATACTTCCGACGAACATGAATGGTTCCTGGAAGCAAAAAAAGGCAAGGACAATCCTTACCGCGATTACTATATTTGGCGTGATCCTGTCGATGGTGGTGTGCCAAATGACATGAAATCCACATTCAGTGGTCCGGCGTGGGAATTCGACGAAGCAAGCGGCCAGTATTACTTGCACTTATATAGTAAAAAACAACCTGATTTGAACTGGGAAAATGAAGAGATGCGCAACAAAATTTACGAAATGATGACGTTCTGGCTGGAAAAAGGTATTGCTGGCTTTAGAATGGATGTCATTGATCACATCGGTAAAGTTCCCGATGAAAAAATCATTACCAATGGACCGAAATTGCATGATTATATCCAGGAAATGAATCACAGATCTTTTGGGAATTACGATGTGATGACCGTAGGCGAAACGTGGAGTGCGACACCGGCCGATGCACCGCTGTACTCAGACCCGCAGCGCAAAGAACTTTCCATGGTATTCCAATTTGAACATATCGGGCTGGATGAGCAACCCGGCAAGTCAAAATGGGACCTCAAACCGCTGAATATCATTGATTTAAAAAAGACACTGACAAAGTGGCAAACCGAAATTGGCGAAAACAGCTGGAACAGTCTTTTCTGGAATAATCATGACACCCCGCGTATTGTTTCACGATGGGGTAACGACAACGAATACCGCGTTGAAAGTGCGAAGCTTTTCGCGATTCTGTTGCATTTGATGAAAGGAACGCCTTATATCTATCAAGGTGAAGAGATTGGGATGACCAACCGCGAACTTTCCGATATTTCCCAAGCACGGGATATCGAAACGATTAATATGTACCATGACCGCCTAGGTTCCGGGTATGACGAAGCGGCTATTTTTGAATCCCTCAATGCGAAAAGTCGTGACAATGCGCGCACCCCGATGCAGTGGAAGGATACTAAAAACGCAGGATTCACAACTAACGAACCGTGGATTCCAGCCAATCCGAACCACGAAACCGTCAACGTGGCCAATGCTCTAGAAGATCCAAATTCCGTTTTCTTTACCTATCAAAAACTGATTCAACTGCGGAAACAAAACCCGCTCATCGTCCATGGCAACTACACCTTACTGCTTCCGGACCACGAAACTATTTTTGCATATGAGAGGGAGTATGAAGGGGAGAAATGGGTAGTGGTCGCAAATTTGAGCGATTTTGAAGCAAGATTGGATTTAAAAACTACGCCAACTGAGACAATTATCAGCAACTACAATAAGACGTATGATCATTTAGCAGGTATTAAATTGGAACCTTATGAAGCATTTGCGGTGAAGGTGCTAAGCTAATAAAAATAGCCGGGGCTGGGAGTTATTTCCCAGCCCCGGCTATTTCACCGAATATTTGCTTCGTAAACGTGCTCAAAAAGGCAGCCCCGGCGTCACTTTGTCATGGTTGTTGCTGCTTCAGCAGCTTACAAACATGATACACTTGGGCGTCAGCCCACAGTGCCTCCATAATAATGCTCAGATAGTCTGCGACCATCTTCCGCTTATTCGCTCCAGTGATCCGGGGCTAAACGCCTTTTTTCCCACTCTCGGCTATTTCAATTAAAAGAACATTTTCAATACATCATCCAAAATACCATCATCACTATCTTTGGCCTTCTTGGCATCATTTCCGCCTGTTAAGCCGCCGAGTAATTCACCCAATAAGCCTTTCTTGCGGGTATCTTCTTGTAAGGACTTCGTCACTTTTTTAGCAGTTGCTTGCGTTTCTTTCTGTACACCCGCTTTATCAAGATGCTTTTCATTTTTCATGTCTGCTAGATATTTCAATACGACCGGTGCCAACAACACCAATACACGTTTGACCGCAGCAGGTGACATCCCAACGGAATTTGCAATCCGGTCAATTATCGAACCTTTGTCGTTGAACACATGGCCCAGAATCTTGTCGCCGTCTTCCGGATCCACTTGTTCTGCCACTTGATTGACTGATTGATACTGTTTGACATCCTGGTGTTTCGTCAAAGCCTCGTTTAGCGATTCCAAGCCTTTTTCATCTGCCGCGTTACGTTGCAGGGCTTGTAAAATGGCCGGCAAACCTACAGCCGCTACTTTGCCAAAGTCAGTCGCACTGACATCCGCACGTTTCGCCAACGTTTGCTTTTCAGCGGCCTGATCGTTATCCACAAATAAATCCAGTAAACTTCCTACATTATCAAATAATCCCATTTTAAATACCCCGTTTCTTTAATAGATATTTTCATTTTATAAAAGAAACCGAATACATACAAATAAAAGCCCTTCTCTAGAGTGTCTATCTAATTTTGATTAAACTGTTCATATTTCCCAAATTCAAATTCACATGATAAAATGAAAGCGGACACACAATGCCCAGTGATTAACACAGGGCAATATAAAAGGAGGAATTATAAATGAATAAGAAGTTTATTTTACCAATGCTTATCGCAGGTAGTTTTCTTTCTTTAGCGGCCTGTGGTAATTCAGGCGGAGATTCCGACACCGTCACTTTATATGTTTCCGGAGACGTTTCTGAAGGGAGCGCCTATGCGCAAATGGCAGAAAAGTACGAGGAAGAAACCGGCGTTCACGTTGAAGTGACCGACGTCCCTTACGCCGATTTAACAACAAAAATTTCCACTGCTGTCCAATCCGATGACGCGCCGGATGTTGCGCGTGTATCAGGTGTCGTACCTGATTGGGCAGATTACCTGATGGACTTATCTGATGTCGCAGAATCAGCGAAAACGATTGAATCCATCACCATAAAAAATGAAGAGGGCGTTGTCAAAGCGATCCCGACCGATATCACCGCGGTGGGTATGTTCATCAATACTGAACTTTATGACGAAGCCGGTGTTTCCTATCCGACTTCCGAAGATGATATTTGGACTTGGGATGAATTCGTGGCCGGACTAGAAGAAATCATGGACAAAACGGACGCCCGTTTCGGACTTGTGATGGATGCTTCAGACCACCGTCTCCGTGCATTTACTTATCAATTTGGCGGTAAAGATTTCTTCTTGAATGAAGATGAAACTTCTTACATGACTGACGAAGAAACGATTGAAGCAATTGAATATTTCAAGGAACTCAATAACAACGGTATCATGCCGAAATCGGTCTGGACTGCTGGTGAAGATGCTTCCGCAATGTTCAAGAGTGGCCAAATCCCAGCTTACATGTCTGGTAGCTGGCAAATAAAAGACTTCTCGGAAAATATCGATTTCGAATGGAAAGCTGTTTATATGCCTTATGAAGAAGTACGTGCAACCAATATGGGCGGTAACTTCATGGTTGGCTTTGAAAATGGGGCAAACCCGGAAGGGGGCCGCGCCTTTATCGAGTGGCTTTACCAACCAGAGAATTACACGCAACTAGCGACTTATGCGGGTTACTTACCTGCACTTGAGGGCGTAAGCGTTGAATATGATAGTGGCCAAGAAGCTTACGATATTTATATCAACGAAATCACAGCAGCCGATGAAGTTTCCGGTAAACAAACATCCGATGGCGTGTCCCGGACGATGCGTGGTTATACAGGACTGACCGGTGCTTACCGTGATTCAGTCGTTCAATATTTGAATGACGAGATTGAGATCGACACAGTGATTGAGAATACCATCGAAGATTATAACAATGGGTATTTAGAAAAATAAACACCCCGGATTAGATCCTGATTTCCGGATCTAATCCGTTTTTTTAAATAAAGGAGGGAAGGGAATTGCTAACAAAATTAAAAAGAAATAAATGGCCGCTCATCTTCACCGGTACCAATATCATCTTATTTATCCTATTCTTTTTACTACCCGCAATTCTCGGGTTTTATTATTCACTAACGGATTATAAAGGCTTCTCAACGCCGAACTTCATCGGCTTTGAAAATTATACGGAATTATTCCAGGACCCAAGTTTCTACCGTGCGCTCTTGCGAACCTTCCGCTATGCCATTACGCTTGTACCACTGATTTATGTCGTTTCCTTGAGCATCGCCTTGCTCCTCAACAGTAAATATGCCAAGGGACGCGGCTTGGGACGGATTGTTATCTTCCTACCCTGGACCATCTCGGGAATCATTGCTGGGGTCATTTGGAAATGGCTCTTTGGGGAACATTTCGGATTTATCAACTATGTTATTTCCGTCATTGGTGGCGAACCGCTTCCGTGGTCGTCCAGTGCAAATGCTGCCTTCTCAGTAATCGTCATGGCTGCTCTATGGGGTGGGACAGCCTTCAACATGCTCCAATTTTCTAATGCGCTAAAAAATATTCCGGCCTCGCTCTATGAGGCAGCCGACATGGATGGGGCAAATAGTCGACAAAAGTTCTGGAACATTACCTTGCCGTCCATCAAGCCGACCTCCTTCATGGTTATCTTGTTGGGATCCATTGGGTCCATGAAAGAATTCGCGCTCGTCCAATCATTGACTGGTGGTGGACCAGGGACGTCGAACGTTTTTATCGTGCAATACATCTACCAAACTGGTTTCGAAAAAAGACGAGTGGGCTATGCGAGTGCCGCATCGATGGTGCTCTTCGCCATCCTGCTATTGCTGGGTCTCGTGCAAATGCGAATAGGGGGGAAGAAACGTGACTAAAAAAACCTACGATATTTCAAAGCTACACGACAGGACCGCGACAATCTTGCTTACAACAGCACTTCTGATTGTTGTTGTGCTATATAGTTTTCCCTTACTCTGGTTTGTGTTAAGTTCCTTCAAACCTGGCTCGGAATTATTCACATATCCATTGAGTATCTTGCCGGAAAACCCGACACTCCAAAACTATAATGCAGCCTGGAATAGTCTGGATTTTTTTCGGTACTTTGGCAACACCATGATTTCTTCTGTTGTAACTACCATCTTGACCGTATTTGCCAGTGCGACCTGTGGCTACGCTTTTGCTAAATACGACCAAAAATGGCTTAATTTCTTTTTCATTTGTATCATCGCAACGACGATGCTGCCAACTGAAGTTATCATGAACCCAGTGTTCATTATTATCCGTGAACTCGGACTGTACGATAGCCTGGCGGGCATCATCATTCCGTCCATCAATACCGCAACCGGCATTTTTATGTTCCGAACCTTTTTCGTATCCGTGCCCGACGACCTCGTTGAATCTGCACGAATTGATGGTGCGACCGATGGGCAAATTTTCGCACGCATCATGTTTCCGATTGCCAAGCCTGTCATCCTGACGCTCAGTATTTTTTCATTTCAATGGCGTTGGAATGACTATATTTGGCCATTGATTGTTTTGAACGATCCCAAAAATTACACGTTGCAAGTTGCCCTCAGAGGTTTGGTCGGCGCCGAGAATATCAACTGGACCATTCTTATCGCCGCATCCGTCGTCTCGATTATTCCGTTGCTACTCGTGTTTATTGTATTCCAACGGTACATTACCGATGCAAATATCACAACCGGATTGAAAGGATAAGAACTCGGCAGTATATGTGTGAGTAGGCACATTTACTGCTGAGTTTTTTTATAAATCGGAAGAAAAACCCTCAAAAAAAGATTCTAGTTCCGACTTCAACCCAAAAGTCGGAACTAGAATCTTCAAAATCAATTTTTATTTCATCATTTCACGCGGAAATGCCGCCAGTACTTTTTCCGCAACAAACAATAATACAAGGCTACAGGGGCGCTGAACAAAAACAGAACGCCGACCACCGAAAAGCGCCAGTTCAACAGCCAAATCGCTCCAACACCGACAAGCATCCCTAACGATTGCAACGGGAACATCCACGGCAAAACCAGACTATCCTTCAGTTTCTGCCAAGGTGAACCTGCCAGGGTTCCATAAAATATAAAGAAGTAACTGATAGTCAAAAAAATAATGACCCACAACACCACAAAAACCGGCATCACCACTGGAGCAAACGTCGCTATGACACGGTAATTAACCCAGGAAAAAGCCAGCACCGCATACAATGGGATCATGAATCGGATGCTTTCATTCCAGACCCGGCGGTAAACTTCATAAAAGAATTCATTGATGACAACGTCTTTCCTTTCCCAAATCAAGGCACGCAACACTGCACATAAGGCGAGGGTGGCAGGACCAATGCCTAAGAGGACACCGCCAGCCAACACCCCAACAAACCATAAAATATTCAAATAAACCAACGAGCTAAACCACTGCATGGTCCGCATCAAACCGTGGCTAAGTGTTTCTTCTGATTCATACATAAAGCCCTTTACACCCCTTTTTTGGTGACGACTGCTATTTCTTTATATAATATAAAACGTTTCCAATATTGTCAATTCAATATTTTTAAAAATTAAGTGTTGACATCTTCGGAGGAAATAAGTATATTTAGCTTAGTAAAGCGCTTCACACTATTATAACAAAGCGGGGAGGGGAACCAGATGGCTACGATTTATGATGTCGCAAAAGAGGCGGGTTATTCGATTTCGACCGTTTCCAAGGTCTTGAATAACAGCACCAATGTGAGTGAACGGGCCAGAAAAAAAGTCCAACAGGCTATCACGGCTTTGGGATATGTTCCCAGCTCGTCCGCACGTACGCTCGCAACAAAAAAATCACAAATGATAGGAGTGGTGTTCTCAGAAAATTTGGGCGTCGGAATGGCCCACCCGTTTTTTGGTCCCGTTATTGAAGGATTCCGTCAGTTCGTGGATATTTATAATTATGACTTATTATTTGTTTCCAGAAGCATCAAAGGTGAAGAGAATTATACCGACCAGTTGATCCGAAGAGGGGTTGACGGTATCGTCATCTTCAGTACTGATTCAGATCGTTCGGATCTCCAAATCTACAGGGAACTGGGCATCCCATGTATCTTTATCGACACGGATGTGCATGAATTCAATTCGGTCTTCAGCGACAACTACCAAGGCGCGAAAATGGCAGTGGCACACCTTGTGGGGTTGGGGCACAAAAAAATTGCCCATATCCACGGTGAAAGCAGTGGCTTTGTCGGCCAGGAGCGGATGCGTGGTTTTATGGAGGCAGTCAAAGAGAATCATTTGCACCTTCCACCAGCCTATAGTGTCAATGGCGGTTTTTATTCAGCCGATGGAGGCCGTTCAGCCATGATGGAACTTTTACGTTTACCGGAACCACCGACAGCGGTTTTCGTTTCCGGGGATCAGATGGCAATCGGGGCAATCCAAGCTATCAAGGAATACGGTCTGCGAGTGCCGGACGATATTTCCGTCGTTGGCTTCGACGACATTGAAATTGCGAAGTATATGGAGCCGGCTTTGACAACTGTTGCACAGGATAAAGAAAAAATCGGCCAGCAAGCCGGCGTCATAGTCATTGACAGTATCATGACTCCCGACCGTCTGCCAGTCCGGAAAGTTATCCCGGTCCGCTTGATTAAACGGGCGACCACAGCTTCACCTAAATTAGCTTAATACTCTTGGTTATGCTTGCATAACCATCATTTTTACTAGAAAAGTAAAGCGCTTTACATAAAATGCAAGCGCTTAATAAAAATAAAGAGGAGCATTCAAATATGAAAAAATGGGCAAGTATTGTAGGCGTTGCGGGTTTGAGTTTGGCATTGGCAGCTTGTGGGGAACCAGAAGCGGATTTAACAATCACGTCGTTTACCGATGAATTACAAAGACCGATTGATCGCTTTGAAGAATTGCACGATGTGACTGTTGAGTTGCAAATCATCCCGACAGCTGATTACCGTCAAACGATGCAACCGGTTCTTGAGAGCGGCGATGGCGCACCGGACATTTTCACGGGTGAAATCGTGTACATGCAACAATGGCTGGATGCCGGTTACTGGACCAACCTTTCCGAAGATCCGTTCAACGTCGGTGAATGGGAAGATGATTATGTCGAGTACGTTTACGACCTAGGAAAAGACGAAGACGGCAATGTTCGTGCCCTTTCATGGCAGACGACCCCAGGTGGTATCTACTACCGCAGAAGCATCGCCAAAGAAGTACTGGGAACGGACGATCCGAAAGAAGTCGGGGCGATGATGGCATCGATGGATGGACTGGTTGAAGTGGGTGCGAAAATGAAGGAAGCAGGCTACGCTTTGTTCCCTGATGAAGGCTCAATTTCCAAGTTCACCAGTTTTGCGACAGGCGGTAGCGATCCGCAGCCATGGATCAACGAAAACAACGAACTGATCGTGACGGACGAACGCCTTTCTTACTTTGACTACGCGAAGACCATGCGTGATGAACAATATACGGCTTTGGCACCAGCTTGGTCACCATCTTGGTATGAATCCTTCAACGGACCGATCACTTACAACATGGGCTGGGAAGAACTGGAAGAAAATCCGGATGCAAGCGGTCAAATCGAAGTCTTCGCAGTGGCCTTGCCAACTTGGGCACTGGATGCCGTATTCAAGCAAGAAGCCAATGCCAATTCCGGCGACTGGGCTATCACTAACGGACCAACGCCATACTTCGAAGGTGGTACATGGTTAGGGATTTATGAAGGCTCTGAAAACAAAGATCTTGCTTTCGAATTCGTGAAAATGATGACGCATGACGAAGAATTCTTGACGGAATGGGCCGAAGAAACCGGTGACGTCCTCAGCTTCAAGCCAGTCACAGATGCCATCAAGGATGACGTGTCCGACGAGTTCCTGGGTGGACAAAACCATTACGAATTCTTCTTGAGTGAAGCAGAGAAAATTGATGCCAGCGTTGTGACCCCTTATGACCAACAACTGAACGATTTGTTTGGTGCCCAAGTAGGTGCCTATGTCGAAGGTGAAATCAGCAAAGAAGAGGGTATCCAAGAATTTTACAATCAAGTAAATAATGCTTTCCCAGACATCATTACGCCTGACGAAAGATAACAATCGATTCAATTTGGGATTCTCAAGCGAGAGTCCCGGATTTTTTAGTAATTTGGGATGACAAGAGGGAAAGTGCGAACCACAGACGAAGTAACTGTCTTGAAGTTCGCACTCGACCCTCATTCACTTTATGGGTCCAAACAAGCACGCTTTAAGCTACAAGGAGGATAAAAAATGGGAAAGAATTCAAATAGGGCGTACCTCTACATTGCGCCGTTCGTCATTGTGTTCCTGACGTTCAACATCTATCCAATCTTACTGACATTTTATTTTAGTCTGACGAGCTACTCCGGCATGGGCGGTATTGACAATGCCACATTCGTTGGCGTGGGTAACTACTTGCGTCTGGCGCAAGACAAATACTTCATCGAATCACTCTTGAACACCTTGATTATTTGGGGCAGCGGCTTTATTTTTCAAATCGCTATCGCCTTGGGTCTGGCCCTTATTTTCAGTGACATCCAGTTAAAGATGAAAGGTATCGGCTTTTTCCGGACCCTTTTTTATCTGCCGAACATCATTACCGTGGCCTCTGTGGCCTTATTGTTCAGTTTGGTACTGGACTGGAACTACGGCGCTCTCAACCAGATGCTGTTGGACATTGGTATCCTCAAGCAACCCATCAACTGGCTCAGCAACACCACCTATGCACGAGGAGCGGTCGCCAGCATCAATACGTGGATGTGGTTCGGGCAAACTTTCATCATTCTGTTGGCAGGAATTGCGGGCATTTCCACGGATTACCTGGAGGCTGCACTGATTGACGGGGCCAATTGGTGGCAACGATTCCGTTATATCACCTTGCCGCAACTGAAACCAATCATGCTTTATGTGATGATTACATCCCTTATCGGTGGTTTGCAAATGTTCGATTTGCCGATGCTCTTGACAGACGGCATGGGCGCACCGCGCGGCTCATTGAACACAATGGTCCTTTATTTATACAATCAAGCCTTCAAATACAATAACTTCGGGTATGCATCCGCCATCGCCTACGGATTATTCTTGATCACCGCTATTTTCTCGGTCATCATCTTCCGGACGATGTATAGCAACACGAACAAGAAAGGGGCATTAAAATGAGAAATACCGAATCAATCAGCAGCCAGACCGTCGCGGTAAAAATCGGCAAAAGATACAACAATCGGATAAAAGTACTAAAAGTGATTCTTTACATTTTCCTGATCCTTTTGTCGGTTGTTTCGGTCATCCCCTTTGTGATGATGATCGTGAACGCCACTCGTTCCAACGGGGAAATTCTACGCGGTTTTACCTTGATTCCTGGCCAATCGTTCCTCGAAAATTATAATGTCTTGATTAGCTACATGGATGTTTGGCGTGGCTTTGCGAACAGCCTTTTCGTGGCCACATGCGTGACGGTTTTGAACGCATACTTTTCCGCCTTGACCGCCTTCGCCATGGCCTTTTACGAATTCAAGGGAAAAAATCTTATTTTCGGGGCTTTCCTGGTCATCATGATGGTGCCTGGACAGCTCGGTCTCTTGGGGCAATATGAATTGAACAGCACTCTCGGTATCCTTGATACTTATTGGCCTTTGATCATCCCATCCATCGCGGCACCTTTTACGGTCTTTTTCTTCCGTCAATACCTGGTGTCTTCCATGCAGGTTTCCATTTTGGAAGCAGCCCGGATCGATGGTGCAACCGAACTGTACATGTTCCATAAAATAGTCTTGCCGATTTTGAAACCGGCTATCGCGACGCAAGCCATCTTTACATTTATCGGCACATGGAACAACTATATGACACCACTGATCATGCTACGGACACCAAGCAAATTCACGTTGCCGGTCATGATGGGGGCCTTGAATGGGTCACCGGTAGCCATGAATCTGGGCGCCATGTATCTGGGAATCGCCATTTCCGTCGTTCCAATCATGTTGGCCTTCATGTTCTTCTCGAAAAATATTATCAACAGCATCTCTGCTGGTGCAGTGAAATAATTAAAGTAGGTGAACAATTTTGTATCAATTGAATGAAAAAAATGAATGCATCATTGCAAACTACCAAACGGCGTCACCTTTTTCAAGTTTCTTGCCGGGCATCGCCGGTCTGAAGGGCATCCCCTTGTGGTCATTTTATGTCAACCGTGGCCAGGCCATCGCCAGCTTCGGCATTGAGAACAAGGATGGGGCAATCGCTGAATTTTTCCCGGCGGACAAAGCCTATCAATTCACGCCATTACAAGGCTTCCGTACATTCCTGAAAGTGACGAGAAACGGCAACACAAAGCATCTCGAACCTTTCGGGGTGCCAAATGCTGCCGGCAACGAAACGATGAAAATCGGCATGAATCATATTGAACTGACTTACGAAAACCCTGAAGAAAAGGTGGCGGTCCATGTCCGCTATTACATCCTGCCCAATGCTCCCATCGGTGCGCTGGTGCGGGAAGTGCGGATGACGAACGCAAACGCCGAACCGATTCAGCTCGAACTCGCGGACGGCTTGGCGGCGATCCTGCCGGCTGGGATCACCAATGCCGGTTACAAGGAAATCGGTAACACCCTAAAGAGTTGGTTTGATGTCAAAACCGTCGACAACCGCTTCAACTTTTACCATTTGCGCGGCAGTACTGAAGACACGGAGGACGTGAAGGAGATCCACAGTGGAAACTTTTATGCGTCCTTGATTGATGATGAAAAAGCAGCCATTATATATGACCGCGACCTGATTTTCGGTCACGACCAAACCTTAAGGACGCCGCAACATTTCCTGCACCACAACGTAAACGAAATCAAGCTGGAAGCCCAAATTCCGACCAACAAAAGCTCTGGTGGCTTTACGCTGTGGGGTGACGAAGTGGCTTCGGGGCAAACAATCACGCTCCAGACTTTGGTGGGATACGGGAAAGACGAAGCAACGATTGCATCCTTTTTGGAACAACACTTCAATGCGGCTTTCCTCGACGCCAGTTCTTTGACAGCCCAAACCTTGACGGCCGAATTGACCGCAGCCATCCAAACCAAGACCGCCGACAGCCGTTTCGACAGCTACGCCCGCCAATCCTATTTGGACAACGGCCTGCGTGGGGGTTTCCCGACCGTCCATTCGCATGACGGGAAACACAAAACCTATTACGTCTATTCCCGCAAGCACGGCGACCTGGAGCGGGATTATAATTTCTTTTCTACTTCCCCGACCTATTACTCCCAGGGGAACGGGAACTACCGGGACATTAACCAGAACCGCCGAATGGATGTTTTCTTCACGCCGGAAGTAGGCGATGACAACCTGCACCATTTCATGGAACTGATTCAGTTAGACGGCTACAACCCGCTTGTCATCAAGAAAGTACGTTATACCTTCAATGGTGACAGCACCCTGTTCCTGACCCAAGCGGCTGACAACCAGAAACTGGTTCGTTTCTTCCAGCAACCGTTTGAACCGGGGGAACTGCTGGCTTTCCTGAAAGAAAACAACATCACCTTAAATTCTTCATTCGAAGCGTACCTGGCCTTCGTTCTCAGCGAAAGTACCGAAAACCTGGAAGCGGACCACGGCGAAGGGTTTTGGATCGATCACTGGACTTATAACACCGACCTGATCGAAAGTTATCTGTCCCTTTACCCGGACAAGAAACAGGAACTGTTTTTCGAACGACCTTATAAATACTATCAAAACAAGGCGTTCGTAGAACCGCGCGCGAAGAAGCATATCAAACACGGCGAGCGGTTCCGTCAGTTCCATGCGGTCCGCCACGGGGAAAATGAAACCAGCCAGTGGGTCCAGACGCCAGATAACCAACCCCCGACGACCACCCTGTATGCCAAACTCGTGTTGTTGACGGCAGTGAAAGCCGCCACTATCGCGCCATTCGGTTACGGGATTGCGATGGAAGCCGGCAAACCCGGTTGGAACGATTCCCTGAACGGCTTGCCGGGATTGTTTGGCGCCAGCACATCGGAACTGTATGAACTGAAACGCCTTATGACCATCATTAACGCGGTGGATGGACCGGTGACCCTGCCGATTGAGGCCACTCGCCTCCTGGACAAGCTCCAGGCGCATTTTGAAACGATGACTACAGACGACCAAGCTTTTTGGGACCGGACCACCACATTATTGGAAAATTACCGCGCCGATATTTATCACGGACTATCCGGTGAATGGTCAACGCTGGCAGCCAAGCCTTTGTTGGCCGCTATCACCAAGCGGGTGGACGAAGCGGTGACAGCGGTCGAAGCCTACAACGGCGACGGGCTCCTGCCGACTTACTTTTACTTTGATAAAGAAGCGGACCATTTTTCAGCCCATGCGGTGACACCGTTCCTGGAGGGAATCGTCAAAAAAATGAAAGTGACCGCCAATCCGGTTGAAGCACGCCAACTCTATGAAGCCGTGCGAAAGTCGGAAATATTCGACCGCAAACTCAACATGTACAAAACCAGCACACCGCTGACCGACGAACCAATCGAGCTGGGTAGGGCGAAGTTTTTCACCCGTGGCTGGTTGGAAAACGAATCGGTGTTCCTGCACATGTCCTATAAGTATTTATTGGAAATTCTGAAGAGCGGCCTGTATGAAGAATTCTATGAAGATAGCCAAACGATGCTGATTCCGAATTTGGATCCAGCCGTATACGGCCGCAGTATTTTGGAAAACTCATCCTTTATCGCCAGCTCCGCCAATCCGGATCCGAGCATCCATGGCAAAGGTTTTGTGGCTCGTTTGAGCGGGTCGACCGTTGAATTTCTGGAGATGTGGGTCCGGATGTTCATCGGTGAGACGCCATTCACGTACACCGACCAGCTCGGGTTCCAATTACGACCGGTCCTGCATCAAGGATTATTCCAGGAAGACGGTACGGTCCAATTCAAATTATTCGGGGCCATCGACGTCACCTATGTCAATGAAACCAAACAAAATACGTACGGAAAAGATGGTGTCAGACCGGTCCGATACACACTCACCTACCTGGATGATCACGAAATCGCGGTTGAAGGCGAGTGGGTGGACGACCAAGGGGCACGCGCAATTCGAAATAAAGAAGTGAAGAGCATCCGCGTGACACTTGCTTGACACGAAGGAACGAGGGAAAGCAATGAAGAAATATATTGGTATCGATATCGGCGGGACGAATATTAAATACGGCCTGTTGGATGAAACGGGCACCATCCTTCACAAATCAAAAAGCAAAACCAGCACCAAGGGCCAAGAAATCATCAGCCGAGTCAAAGAAATCGTGGCAACCTATCAAGAAAACCATGAAATCGCCTCCGTTGGAATCAGTGTGCCCGGTGTTGTTGAGGCGACCGGCTTTATGACGACCGGCGGAGCCATTTTCGATTTTTATGGTATCCATTTGAAAGATATCCTCGAAAAAGAACTGGGCGTTCCGGTGTCGGTTGAAAATGACGCCAACAGTGCTGCCTTGGCCGAAAAATGGCTCGGAGCCGGCAAACAGTACGCGAATTATTTCACGGCTGTGGTCGGGACCGGCATCGGTGGGGCCATCATCATCAACCATGATATTTACCGCGGTGCCCATGCGACAGCGGGGGAATTTGGCTTCATGATCAACAAATTTATCGAGGCGGGCGATACGCGCTTGGCATCGCTCAGCTTGACCGGTTCCGTCCAATCCGGTTTGGTTCAACGTTACCAAGACGAAACGGGGACAACAGCCGAATTGGACGGCGAACAGATATTTACCTTGGCCGCAGCGGGTGACACCAATGCCCAAGCGATCATCGATGCGTTTTATCATCATCTCGCCATCGGGATTTACAATGTCCTGGTGACCCTGGACCCGGAAGTGGTGTTGGTCGGAGGCGGAATCAGTGCCAACCCAGCCTTTATCAAAGAATTGAATCGCCGCGTCCGGGCTTTGCAGGCTGGACACCGCGATATGGAAAATATGACCTTAGCCGAAATCCGCCCGTGTCATTTCCTGAATGATGCCGGGATTGTCGGGGCAACTTACAAGGCCATGAAAAGCTGCAAGGAGGAGAACGTAGAGAGTGGAAAAAACGAAGTTACGGCACTTATTTGAGCAAATGACCTTCCAGGAAAAAATTGGCCAGCTCGTGCAAGTCAGCCCGCACTTCCTGGATGAAAATCCGGAAGAAGGCACCTTGACCGGTCCGTTACAAAATGTGATTTTGGCGGAAGAAGACCGCTTTGTCGTCGGGTCGACGTTGAATACCCAAACCCGGGAACAAGCGGCTGCGATTCAGAAACGCTTTTTGGAAAAAAGCCGCTTGAAAATCCCGTTGTTATTGATGGCGGATGTCATTCACGGCTACCGGACCATTTTCCCGATTCCGCTTGCGCTTGGCGCCAGTTGGAATCCAGCCCTGATTGAGGAAATGGCCGCATTATCAGCCAAGGAAGCCAGCAGTGAAGGGATTCAGGTCACTTTTTCCCCGATGGTTGACTTGGTGCGTGATCCGCGCTGGGGACGGGTGCTGGAGAGTACCGGTGAAGATCCTTATTTGAATCAGGTTTACGCAGAAGCATTCGTTACGGGCTATCAAGGGACAGATCTGGAAAAGGATCATGAGAAGATTGCGGCCTGTGTCAAACATTTTGTCGGCTACGGCTGGGCTGAAGCTGGACGGGACTACAACCGCGTCGATATGTCGGAAGTGGAACTGCATCAAAATCATTTGCCCGCTTTTCAAGCTGCCATCGAGGCCGGGGCCAAATTGGTGATGACTTCTTTCAACGTCTTCAACGGCACGCCGGTCACGGCCAACAAACCGCTCCTCGAAACGGTTTTGCGGGAACAGCTGGGCTTTGATGGGGTCATCATTTCCGATTGGAATGCAGTCGGCGAACTGATCAATCATGGGGTGGCCGAAGACCATACCCAGGCAGCCCAACTGGCGGTGGCGGCGGGAATCGATATCGACATGACGTCCTACAGTTACATCCATGCCCAGGAAGAACTCGCTCCTTTACAGGAAGCAATTGATGCATCCGTGTGGCGCGTGTTGAATTTGAAGAATGATTTAGGTTTGTTTGAGAATCCTTATCGGGGCCTGACCGAAGAACCGGTTGATACCGAAGCTTTGCGGGGTGAAGCCCGTAAGTTGGCCAGCCAAACACTGGTATTGTTGGAGAACCACGACCAAACATTGCCACTCAAAGCGGATAATGCCATCGGCTTGGTGGGGCCATTTTCCCAAAGTCAGGATGTGCTGGGTTCCTGGTCCTTAATGGGTGACCCATCCCAAAGCGTGACTCTGGAAGCGGGAATGAAGCCCTATGCTCGCCAGTTGCAGGTAGCACCGGTCGCGGAAACGACCGCCATCTCAGCATCCGAATGGCAAGCCATCCACAACGTGTTCGCCACCAGTGAAACTTTGGTGGTGGCTCTGGGTGAAGCCAGCCGCGAATCCGGCGAGGGTGCCAGCAAGTCCGACATCACCCTGCATCCGGTCCAAATCGAGTTGTTGAAACAAGCCCACGCCACCGGCAAGAAAGTCGTGACTGTGCTCTTTAACGGCCGGCCGCTGGATTTGCGAGCGGTCAAACAGTATTCCGATGCCGTCCTGGAGGCTTGGTTCCCCGGGACAGAAGCAGGGAATGCCGTGGCGGATGTCTTGTTCGGTGCCGTCAACCCGAGCGGGAAATTGTCCATGTCTTTCCCGTACACGACCGGCCAAATTCCGGTTTATTACAACCAGATCCGTACCGGCCGTCCACTGACCGAGGAAACAAAAGGCTACCAATATGTATCACGCTATTTGGATATCCCGAACGAACCGTTGTATCCTTTCGGGTACGGAAAAAGCTACGCTACATTTGAGTTGCGGGAAATCGAACAGAGTACGACCGAACTCGATCCGGATGGCGAAATCCATTTCAGCGGCCTTATCAAGAACACGAGTAATTACGACGGGACGGAAACCATCCAACTTTATATCCATGATCAAGTCGCGACCGTGTCACGGCCAGTCAAGGAGTTGAAAAAGTTCCAAAAAATCACGGTTCCGGCGCAAAGTGAAGCACCATTCACGTTCACTTTGATCGAAGCTGATTTGCGTTACATCCATCCCGACTTATCAAACCACGCCGACCCCGGTCTGTTTGACGTCTTTATCGGGACGGATAGTCTTGCCGAAAAGGTGGGCACATTCAAGTTACTAGAAGGAGGAAAAGGTTAATGAAGGGTTTCAAGCATGATTTTCTTTGGGGTGGCGCCGTTGCGGCCAACCAAATCGAGGGTGGCTGGAATGAAGGTGGCAAAGGTATTTCAACCGCTGATGTCATCAGCGGCGGCTCCAATACGACGGCCCGGAAAATAACGGACGGGGTGGTGCCCGAGTATCATTACCCAAGCCACGAAGCGGTTGATTTCTACCACCGTTACAAGGAAGACATTGCCTTGTTCGCGGAAATGGGCTTCAAGAGTTTCCGGACCTCCATCGCCTGGAGCCGCATTTTCCCATTGGGGGACGAAACCGAACCGAACGAGGCGGGTTTGCAGTTTTACGATGACCTGTTTGATGAATTGCTGAAATACGGGATTGAACCGGTCGTGACCTTGTCCCATTTTGAAATTCCTTATCATCTTTACAAGCAATACGGCGGTTTCCGCAACAAGCAGCTGATTGATTTCTTTGCCCATTATGCGGAAACGGTGTTCGAACGCTACCGTGACAAGGTGAAGTACTGGATGACGTTCAACGAAATCAACAACCAGGCAGATGGTTACCATCCCCTGCATGTGTTTAACAACTCGGCCATCATTTTCGAAGAGGGCGAAAACAAAGCAGAAGTGGTTTACCAAGCGAGTTTGAACGAACTAATCGCCAGCGCCAAAGCCGTCAAAATTGGCCACCGCATCAATCCCGATTTCCAGATTGGTTGCATGATGGCCTATGTCCCGGTTTATCCGTATTCTTCCAATCCAGATGACATGATGGCAGCCGTAAAGGCCATGGACCGCCGTTTCTTCTACAATGACATCCATGTCCGCGGCGAAATCCCAGGTTACGTTTTGAAAATCTGGGAAAAGGAAGGCTATCAGATTGACTATACGGAAGAGGAGTTGCAAATCCTGCGCGAAGGGACAGTGGACTACATCGGTTTAAGCTATTACATGTCCAATACCGTGACCGCCTTGGAGAATGTCCCGGGTAGACAGGATGGGGCGATTGATGGCTTGAAGTTGACCGACAACCCCTATCTCGAAAAAAGTGACTGGGACTGGCCGATTGACCCGGTTGGTTTGCGTTATATCCTGAATGTCTTGAGCGAACGCTACAACCTGCCTTTGTTTATTGTGGAAAATGGTTTTGGTGCATACGACACGGTTGAGGCGGATGGCACCATTCAGGACGACTACCGCATCCATTATTTGCGTGAACACATCAAGCAAATGAAACAGGCCGTTGAAGAAGATGGCGTTGACCTGATCGGCTACACACCTTGGGGCTGCATCGACATCGTCAGTTTTTCCACCGGTGAAATGGAGAAGCGCTATGGATTCATTTACGTCGATAAAGACAACCAAGGCGAAGGGACCCTAGACCGCAAGAAAAAGGCGTCTTTCGATTGGTACAAGGAAGTGATTGCCTCGAACGGGGAAAACTTGTAACGATGATCGACTCGGCAGCAAATTCGCTGCCGAGTTTTTTTGGGTTCGCCAAACCCTTTAAATTGCTTTCATCCCTCATTTAATATAAATTTAATCCAATACGATTAACGAAAGGAGCACCCATCTTTATGTCAATTGGCTATGCCTGTTTAAATATCGGGACGCCGGGTACAAACGTCCGCGCCGTCACGATGAAATTCGCCACCCCGGAAAAACTGACCGAGGTAACTGCACACAACCTGGCCTCACTCGAGCGCATGGTTGATTATAACCACGAAAATAATATCAAACTATTCCGGATCAGTTCCGACCTGATTCCATTTGGCTCGAGCCCCGTTAATGAACTCGACTGGCGCGTGATTCATCAAGAGGATTTCCATAGAATCGGTGCCAAAATCAAAAAAAATGGCCTACGCGTTTCCATGCATCCGGGCCAATATACCGTTTTGAACTCCCCAAGTGATGACGTCGTTAACCGTACCATTGCGGATCTGATTTACCACGACCAAGTGCTCACTGCGCTTGGAACCAACCGCACCAGTAAAATTATTCTGCACGTGGGAGGGGTATACGGTGATAAGCCAGTTGCGATGGAGCGATTCGCTCTCAATTTCCAGCGCCTGCCGCAATCCGTCAAGGACCGCCTCATCATCGAAAATGACGAACGTTCCTATAATATTGAAGAAGTGCTGGTTCTGGCTAACCAACTGAAAATACCGGCCGTATTCGATAATCTGCATCACGCGATCAACCAACCGCCAACACCGGCGCCGGACAGCTATTGGATCGCAGAAGTCGCCAAAACCTGGCAGCCCGAAGACGGCAAGCAAAAAATTCATTATTCCCAACAGGATCCGACCAAGCAACCCGGTGCCCATACCCAAACAATCGCGCTTGAAACGTTTCTGGATTTCTACAGCGAATTACCCGATCAAACCATTGATATCATGCTGGAAGTCAAGGATAAAAACCTGTCCGCCGTTAAATGTGTCAACGCCTTGACCGATACACCCCAAATCAAATTTTTGGAAAAAGAGTGGGGTAGATACAAATATGCCATCCTGGAAAAATCGCCAGCTGCTTATCAAGCTATCCGCACGTTATTAAAAGATAAATCAGCTTACCCGGTGCGCGAATTCTATCAGTTAATCGAAACAACGTTAGCTGATTCAAGCGCGAACCCCGGCTACATTGAGAATGCGGCCGAACACGTTTGGGGCTACTTCAAGGACCAAGCGACTCCAGCCGAGCGCAAACAATTTGAACGCAACTTGGCTAAAGGCGCACCCGCACCAATCAAACGCCAGCTGCTCAAGCTGGCAACCAAATACGAAGTCGATTATCTTTTGCAATCATTATACTTATACCTTTAGGAGGCCACACCATGAAATGGGCAATACTGGGAGCAGGCAACATCGCCAATGATTTCGCACGTTCTTTCAAAACTGACAAGGCCGAGCTTTACGCCGTTGCATCCCGTTCCAAAGAAAAAGCAGCCGCATTTGCCGACCAATATAAGATTCCTGTCAGCTACGGCAGCTATGAAGAAATGCTCGCCGACGCTACCATCGACGCCGTCTATATCGCGACACCTCACAGCCACCATTACAAGCAGATCAAGCAATGCCTGAATGCCGGTAAGCACGTCTTTTCCGAAAAAGTCATGGTGACAAGCCGCGCCCAACTCGACGAAGTCATCCAGCTCGCGGCCGACAAGAACCTGTATTTGGCCGAAGCCATGACCATTTTCCATGTCCCGCTTTACCCGAAACTCAAACAGTGGATTGCGGAGCACGACCTTGGCAAACTCAAATACATCCACGCGCCATACGGAGCCTTCAAACCCGAAGACTCCCCGATGTATTTCTACAAACCCGAGCTAGCGGGCGGCGCACTCTTCGACATCGGAACTTACGCGCTCACATTCGCACTCGAGTTCATGACCAGCCAACCTGACGAAATCCTGACTTTCGGCAACCTACACGAAACCGGAGTCGATGAAACCTCCGTCATTCTTTTGAAAAATAAAGAAAAAGAACTGGCAACCATTACCTTATCTTTTGGTACCGACCTCCCACATGTAGGCGTCGTTGCGTTCCAAAAAGGTTACCTGGAAATACCGGGCTACACCCGCGCTAACCAAGCTACTTTTACGGACCTACAAGGAAACAAAACAGTGATTGAGACAACCGATACCGCCCATGCCTTCACTCATGAAATCAATAATTTCACCAATATGGTGCTGGAAAAGGGTGCTAACCCCACTCTCGCCAAAACAAAAAATGTCATGACTATTATGGATACGGTTCGGGCCGAATGGGGACTGGTTTATCCGTTCGATTAAATTATTATGGACCACCTACTCTGAATACTCGTTGGCTGTATAAGGTCAAGTGTGCAGAGAAAGGGGTCCTTCTCTGCGCGCTCCCGATACGAAGCTTTCCGAGCATGCAGACTTTCGCAAATAGTCTGCATACTCGGAATAATATTCATGAATGTATGCAGATTTTACTGTTTTAAGTAATCATGAATCATTCTTTTTGAAAATATTTTGTCGCACCACAAATAAATTTGATGGACGCGTTGTTTTTCTGGTGGAAATAAAGTATCTAATTCTAGAATTGTCCGTTCTAAACTGTTTCGTTTATGTTCAAATATGTTGCATCTTGGGCAAGTTAATCGTAGAAAACTGTACTCAACCATCCGAACCCGACACTCCCCACAAAGTACCCCACCCGCTACATCCTCCACACAGTACTTAGCCAACGGCTGATATGGATTATTCACAACATGGTGATTAGCCAATCGCTGACCCAACCGGACATCA
Organism: Jeotgalibaca sp. A122; assembly: GCF_052266715.1. Classification (NCBI taxonomy): domain Bacteria; kingdom Bacillati; phylum Bacillota; class Bacilli; order Lactobacillales; family Carnobacteriaceae; genus Jeotgalibaca; species Jeotgalibaca sp. A122. Next base: position 85,504 of record NZ_JBQPRB010000003.1, read on the forward strand.
CTATCCTGCAAAAATCCGCCCGACCGAATCCGTAATTCGTTTAAATAACCTTGCACCTGATGCGGCAACAACACCGGATCATCCCGCCGCAACCCATACAAACTTACGCCCGTTCCCACAAATACTAATCGTGATTCTACCCGAACCGATACCCGCATCGACCGCAACAATTCTTCCAGCAACATCCGGGATCTCTTTAGCTGCGCCAACGGACAGGCTGATAGACCCACAAAATCCCCATCCATTAAGTCAAACGCCCCCATCCAATTTTTTACTTCAAACAAATAAACCACACCATCACAAATATATAAAGCATCAATCTGGCACAACTTTCCACCAACAACCAACACCAAATCATTCAACCGCACCGCACAATCATCAATCCAGGCACCCAATTCATCAAAGCTGCACTCACCAACCTGGCCCGATTCCGAATTCCGCAGCTGTCGCTCCAGCCTCGGCGAAAACACCATCCGTCCCTGTAGCGCACGCAATACCCGAAGCTCAACCGCCATTTCCCGTTTTTTCATCAACATAGCCATTCCCCCTTTACATATATATAAGCAAAAAACCTCGAAAAGCTTTTTTTAAAATAAAAAAATACCCTCTATAGCCTTAAACTGATCATACTTATATAAGCGCTTGCATTTTGCGGAACTTTCACCTACAATCAGAGGTGATAGAAGTACCATTCAAAGACAACCAAGATACGGAAGTTTGGTTAAATCCCAATACGGTCCCGCCACTGTAATCATATGGAGACATATGGAGTCAGATCTTTATCTTGGATTGCTAATAATGCAACGTTTGCTGTTTCGAGGTAAAACAGTATCGTCCCAGTCTATGTAATGGCGCATAGGCTTTTTTTGTACTCAAAAAACAGCTTCATTTTTAGCAAAATGAAGGACCTCTATCAAAAATTAGTAGATGGGGACTGGACTTCAAAGATGAAGGTGGGTAACCAATGACGGTTATTCAGTTCCTAATTTTTTATAATACAAAAATTAGGAGTGAGGAAAAATGAAAAAATATTTATTTTTATTAGCATCTGGATTTATTTTGGCGGGTTGCCAATCACCACAAACGACCGAAGAATCAATTTCCGAATCAACCATCTCATCAGTTATGGCAGAGACGATTACCGTCACGATGCGCATGTCCATTGATGGTGAAGAAGTTGAGGGTGGCAGCCAAGAAATACAAGTCGAAGAGGGCGCTATTCTCCTGGATGTTATGAAAGAGAATTATGACATCGAAGAAACGGACGGATTCATTACGTCCATTGACGGACAGGAACAAGATACGGAAGCAGGGAAATATTGGTTATTTGATATAAATGGCGAAATGGCACCAGTGGGCGCAAATGAAACGGAACTCCAAGAGGGAGACGTTGTAGAATGGAAACTAGAAGCGATGTAAGAAAAAAGAGCCAAAAATTTTCGGTTAAGCGATTAGCTTTATTGGCTATCCTGACAGCCCTTTGTTATGTTGGCAGGATTGTCTTTCAATTTATCCCGAATGTCCAACCGATGACGACCATCCTCCTGTTGATAACATTGAATCTCACGATTACGGACGGCTTGATTGTTGCAGCTGCGTCCCTTATTCTGTCCAATATGGTTTTGGGAATGGGTCCTTGGCTTTTTCCACAACTCATCACGTATTTCCTTTTGCTGGGTTTCGCCGGCATCTTTCTCAAACCCCTTTATGGGAAGGGGAAGAAAAATACCCGCTTCATTTTTACTGCCTATTCTTTTTTGAACGGCCTGCTGTTCGGATTCATCATCTCCATTTTTTCTTACAATATGTATGGCATGACCAATTTTTGGGTCTACTATTTAATGGGGATTTCGTTCGACCTCATGCATGCGGCGGGAAATGCTGGTTTCTACTTGATCCTGGAACCGATTCTAGCACCGTTGTTACACCACCAAATGCGAAAAATCCATTGAACCGAGGATGCTCCTCGGTTTTTTCTTGTCTTGACTTTTAGAAAAAATAGAAATAATATGAGGGTGTGTGTTGCGCTTTCATATTGAAATGAGGGGCAAGTATGGAAACAAAGGAAAGAAAAATATTTGAATCCGTTCCGGGAAAACAAGTCACCATTGCGCATATCATTGCCAATCCTGATAAACGTATCTTTGACAAATTGGGATTACAAAATGAGTATTACCAGGCAATTGGTATCATGACCATTACGCCAAGCGAAGTGGCCGTAATTGCCGTGGACATGGCTAAAAAACAAGGGCCGATAAAAATTGGTTTTGTTGATCGCTTCAGTGGCTCAGTTTTTATTTTGGGAGACATTGCCGCTGTTGAAGGAGCAATGATAGAAACAACATCATTTCTTGAGAGGATGATGGGATTTAGTGTACCTAAAATTACGAAAACATAAATCGAACGGGGTCTTTATATGAAAAAGATAATGTATATCGGATCGATTGGGAGCGGAAAAACGACGCTTTGCCAAAGTATTTTAGGCGAAGAGCTGAAATATAACAAGACGCAGGCAGTGGAGTTTTACCCCCAAATGATTGATACGCCAGGCGAATTCGTGCAGCATCGGCGTTTTTATAGTGCCTTACAGATGATGGCAGCCGAATCGGAAATTATCGGCTTGATCTCCAGCGCCATTGAACAGGAAATGATTTTTTCACCAAACTTTGCCCAGAACATGATGCGACCATGTATCGGGATTGTTACCAAGATTGATTTATGCGAGGACGAAAAACAAATACAGGATGCAGAGAAACGACTGCAACTAGCCGGAGTGGAAAAGATTTTTCGTGTTTCTGCCGTAACCGGCGAGGGCATGCCAGCATTAATAGATTATTTAAAAGGAGCAGATGTTCATGCAAATATACACTCGGACCGGTGATAAGGGTTACACGCGCATTGTCGGGGGCATCCAATTAGCTAAAGACGAAGCACGGGTCATTGCCTATGGAACCGTGGATGAATTGAACAGTATCGTTGGAATCATTACCAGTCTGGATGAAACGAAGCCACAACTTAGAGCGGAACTGATGCAAATTCAACAGTATCTGTTCGATTGTGGCAATGATTTGGCAACACCACATGGTAAAAATCCATACAGGGTGACCAAAGATTTAACTTTTTGGCTAGAAAGTAGAATTGATGTATACGCGGATATCCCACCCGTAGTGGAGTCATTTATTTTACCAGGGGGGACAACGCTTGCCAGCACGCTTCATTTTGCACGTACCGTGGCACGCCGGGCGGAAAGAGAAATCGTGACCTTCCAATGGACTAACGATATGAATGAGGAAGTCCTCAAATTTATCAACAGGTTATCGGATTATTTCTTTGCAATTGCGCGGGTTGTTAATGCGGATGCACAGATTAAAGACGTGCTATACGAACGCAGCGGTAAAGTCTTCCATACCGAAATAACTAAAAAAGATTTAAAAGATTAGAAATGAAACCGTTTTATAAAAAACTATTGACAATTATTTCTTTGAATAGTACATTTAGAGGGTAGAGCACAAGGGCGTGCGAATTAAAAATACGAGCAACGAGGCCGTAAGTACACGAGTATCAATGATACTCCCGTTACTTGCGGCCTTTTTTTGCGAGAAAGGAGGGTAATGATGGAGAAAGTCAGATTTGGAACAACTTTATACATGGGTGATAATAGCTTGGAGCATTTAGCGGAATTTGAAAATGAACGACTATTAATTGTTACAGATGGATTTATTGCTTCTTCTCAAATTCTGGAAACCGTATTGAATTATTTTTCATCCACGACAACATTCAAGCTAATTTGGGGGAAATGGAAATGCTCCAGAAGGCAGCCGGTAATATTCCCGTCATTGGCAATGGGGGAATCAAAAATGAATGCCTGTTGGAAAAAATGCTCAACACTGTTCCATTAGCCTCCGTTGCAAGGCCACTCATCTTGAATCCGAATTTTCCATTTGATGGAAAAATGGAAAATGTCCCCGCAGGCCTGCAAAAAAGTATTGATAGTTCACCTGAATGGTATTTCAACGAACCACAGTAAGGCCAGTGCGCCTATACTGCGGTTCGTTTTATTTATTTTTCTTACAGTGTCTGCACATCAATCCCGTTTACCACCAAAAATTTTCAAAAAAAATACTGCCTCCGGATCAAATCATCCAAAAGCAGTATTATCTTTATTTAATCGGGCGTTTCGCCACGATTTCAATTTCGACATCTGCACCAAGCGGCAATTCCAGAACAGCGACGCAAGTCCGGGCCGGGTATGGGGCCTCGAATTGCGTTTTATAAACTTCATTCATCGCCTCAAAATGTTTCATTGAAGTCAGATACACATTCACTTTGACCACATCATCAGGTGTTAGATCCGCTTCAGCCATAACTGCCAACAAATTAGTAAAGCACTGCACAGTCTGAGCCGCAATATCATCACCCAATTCACGAGCATCAATCGCATTCTTGGCCGTTTGACCGGAAAAATAAACATACTCGCCAGCGTCGACCGCATGCGAATAAGGACCCGACGCCATTACACTGTCTGCTGTATAAATTTTTCTAACCATATCTGAAACCTCCTATTAAGTCTTTGATACCATTCATTCTAGCGAAGTACCTCCCTATATACAAATAATCATCGCCGAAAAACCAACCTATTGAATTTATGCTTTTACTTTTGGCAACAAAATCTCTATAATATTTCTTAATATACATTTGAAAGGCAGTGTAATCATGGAAAAATCAATCATCGAACAACTCCCGAAAGTGGAACTACATTGCCACCTTGATGGCTCCGTGCCACTACCAACTTTGCGTAAATTCGCAACCGAGGCAGGCTACCAACCCGGCGAAATCGAAAAGGCCATAGCACCGGATAAATGCCTCAACCTGCAAGACTATCTCGACAGCTTTGACGCAATCCTGCCACTTCTCCAGACTGCCCAAAACCTGGAAGAGGCCACTTACGCAACCATTGAAGCCGTCGCCAACGACAATGTGAAATATATCGAACTACGTTTCGCACCGCGACTGCATACACGAGAAGGGCTGACCCTTCATGAAGTACTGGATGCCGTTATCCGCGGACTCGAAGCCGCAACCGACGTATTCCCGGTCAAAGTCAACCTCCTAATCAGCGCCATGCGCCACCATTCCAACGCGGACAACTTGGCACTTGTCGAGCAAATCAAAACCTACCACAATCCTTACGTCGTCGGTTTCGATTTCGCCGGAGATGAAAAAGAGGGCGCCAACCAGCACATAAAACCAGTCGTGGATGCGGCCAAACAAGCCAATCTTCAAATCACGCTCCATTCCGGTGAGTGTAACTGCCCGCATAACGTCGTGGATGCAATCCACCTCGGTGCAACCCGAATCGGCCACGGCGTCGCAGTCAGAAACGACAAAAAAGCCCGCGACCTTTGCCGCGAGCGTAATATTTTATTGGAGGTGGCTCCAACCAGCAACGTCCAGACCAATGCAATCGCGTCCCTGGATGACCATCCCTTGCGCCTGTTCCTGGACGAAAACGTTCCGTGTTGCGTCAATACCGACAACCGAACCGTCTCAAACACAACCCTCAGCCGCGAATACCAACTCATGGCTGAAAATTGCGCCTTGACCTATGGCGAAATGAAGAAATTAAACGTAGCAGCTATCCGCCACTCATTCGCAAGCGCGGAAGTAAAACAAACGATTCAAAAACAACTTGAAAATTCTTACGCTCCCTATCTGGACTAAGAAAAATCTTGTGCTATAATTATCTTTAGCGTTACCAATGACGCTAAAGAATCCCGGGCGATTAGTATAGCGGGAGTACGCTAGCATGGCATGCTAGTAGCACGAGTTCGATTCTCGTATCGTCCATCCATAAAAAAGGGCCTACTTCATAACGAAGTGGGTCCTTTTTCGCAAAGGTCTTCTCAAATTCAACAACCTTTGCACTCTGAACCAACTATTAACGCAAAGGTTCGTTAATAAACGCCTACCTTTGCCGGCAAAATACAAAATCTACGCAAAGGTCTTCAAAACTTACTCGACCTTTGCGTAATGAACGTATGAATCATTCTTTTTGAAACTAACCCCTCACACCAAAGATACAAATCACGCTGTGGGTAAAGAGAATTACCGAATAAAGTATCCAGCTCAGCTTTAGCCCGCACCAGTCCATCCTTTTTAAGCTCATAAAAATTACACCTGGAACAATACAGTTTAACCAAATCGAAACCCATCATTTTCCCACGACAGTCAGGGCACATCATGCCACTCGAAACGCTCGCCCGAGAATAGGGCACTTCTTTCTGATAAGGATTAACCGCCACATGATATTTTAAAAGCCTCTCCGCCAATCGTCTATCCCACTGGGACCAGCCACCACGCCAACAAATATCCCTATAGTATTCCGGAATCTGATGCACAAACAAAATGGGAGCGTCTCTTTGGATGCCATAAACAACAATTTTGGGATTCATAAAAACAAGCCTGGCCTCAACTTCCAACTCAATCCCCATACTTCGTACCACATTTTCCAAAATCAATTTAGAACGCTTGAGTTGAGCCAATGGGCAGGCAGCCAGTCCAATAAAATCCCCATCCTTTATATCGAAAGAACCTTCCCAATTCTTTATCTCCAAAAGATAAACCTTTCCATCAGAAATAAATAAAGAATCAATCTGGCAAGTCCGGCCACCGCTTACCAAAAGCAAATCATGCAACCGCATCACATATTCATCCATGTCATCAGCCATACCATCATTCAAACATTCTCCCCTATAGCCAATCAACAAAGACTTATAAAGGCGCTCCTGTTCAGACGTAAAAGCCATCCGGCCACGCAGAGCTTCTAACTTCTGTAGCTCAATCGGTTTCTCACGAACTTTCATTAACATATACATTCCCCCTACATATATATAAGCGAAAATTCGCAAAAACAATTTTTTTCCTTCAAAATCATTCTGGCTCTGCACAAAATCCACAACTATACTATAATGATTGTAACCGCATTACAAACAAGGAGTGATTATAATCAAACCCAACTACAAACAAACCAAACAGCCACTTCGCGACAATCCAGGCATCCAAACCGAACTAACCGACGCAACCATCCAAGAACGCAAAACGAAAGTCCTGAACCTTATGAAACAAAACCAACTCTCGTCACTCATCATCTACGCCGACAAAGAGCACGGCGCCAACTTCGAGTACCTGGTTGGCTTCATTCCACGCTTTGAAGAGGCCATCCAGATCCTGAACGTCGACGGTTCCAGCATTTTAATCTTGGGAAATGAAAACCATAACAAAGCAAAATATGCACGGATTCCGTCTGAAAGCTTCAAATGTTCGATGTTCTCACTTCCCAACCAACCAATGGCCAGCGGGGACGAACTGAAAAATATCATTAGCGAAGCGGCTATCGACACCAGTCAAAAAGTAGGGCTGGTAGGGTGGAAGCTCATCCCGGGAATCGATATACCGAACTTTATCGTGGAAGCCATCAAAACCCGTACCACAAATCTGGTGGACGCAACAGGCTTGATGATTGACCCGGCTTACGGCGCGCGCACGACCAATAACGCCAACGAAATTGCCCACTACGAATACGGGGCTTCACTGGCTTCAGACGGCGTCCTGAACGCCCTGAACAATTTGGAAGTAGGTAAATCCGAACTCGAAATCGGCGCACATCTGCACCAACACGGCCAATATAATACCGTCGTATCCATAGCCGCATTCGGCGAACGTTTTGTGAATGCCAATATTTACCCGACCCACAAAAAACTGGAGCAGGGTGATAAAGTAGCCCTGACAACTGCCTACAAAGGCGGCCTTTCCAGTCGAGCAGGGTATGCCGTCGAAACCAGAGAAGAACTCGAACAAGTAGACCCAGGTTATCTGGAAAACGTGGTTTATCCTTATTTCACAGCTTATAACTATTGGCTCCAAAATGTGAAACCAGGCGTTCACGCCGGCGAATTCTACGCCAATTTTGAAGCCCAATACCCACAAAGAACTTATGGATGGGAACTTTGTCCCGGGCACCTGGTGGCCGATGAAGAATGGCTATCATCGCCATTTTTCAAAGGTTCAAACGCTACCGTTGCGTCTGGCATGCTGTTCCAGGTCGATTTTATCCCGAGCCAAAAGCAATACAAACAGGGTGTTTCCGCTGAGAGCACGGTCGCAATCGCCGACACGGAACTCCAAAATGAAATCAAAGCATCTTACCCTGAGCTTTGGACCCGAATCCAAAATCGCAGAGCCTATCTAAAACAGGAACTAAATATCGATTTACCAGACGAGATTCTGCCTTTAGCTAGTACACTGGGCTATATCAGACCCTTCATGCTGAACAAAGATATCAGTCTCTATCTCGAAAACTAACAAAAATCGGAAGAACAAACAACAAAGGCAACTTCTCCTGCCGACTTTTAAAAAAACTCGGCAGTAAATTTACCCATTCTAAAATCTCTTTCCGAGTTTGCAAAGAGTCTCTGCAAAGGGACTCTTTTTTTCATGAATTATGCTAAAATTTAAACAAACGCTACTAGGAGGAACAACCCTTTGGAATATCCCTTATTACCAAAACAAATGCCGGCAACAATCAAGTCTGTCTGGCGCAAAACCACAATTCTTCTCGCACTTATTTTCATAATCATCGGATTAGCCGTTACAGCTCTTCTCGCCTATCTGGACGTCTTCACCAACCCATGGATTATCGCGCTCAGTATTTATTTCGGTATCACGATACTCACGACCCTAATCGCGATAGCACTGATTCCATATCGTTATCATTTCTACCGCTTCGAAGTGACACCCGAGGACCTGGCTTTCCAAAAAGGCTACTTTTTCCGCTCAATCACCTACGTGCCGATGAACCGCATCCAGCACGTCGAAACCGAGCAAGGACCGTTCCTGCGCAAAGAAAACCTGATGGAAATCGTCATCCATACCGCAGCGACCAGCCACCGCATTGCCGGCCTCGATATGTCCGAAGCCCTGAATCTGCGCGAACAAATCATTGCACTCGTAAAGGTGGCGAAAGAGGATGTCTAATCGTCAAAAATTCCATCCCATGGCCATCGCCAGTTACTGGATCCAAGCCTTAAGAACCTGGCTTTTCCTGCTCGTTCTGACTTTAATCAACGGCGGCTCCTATTTAGTCATCCTGGGAATCGTCGCCCTGGCACTCGTCCAAGCAATCGCAAAATACCTAACGCGCTCGTACGTCATTTCCCCCGAAAAAATCATCATTTACCACGGCTTTTTTCGGAAAAAAGAAACCGACATCCCTTACGAACGCATCCAGACCATCAAGCAACGCCAGTGGTTCTTTTACAAACCCTTCAATATTATCCAAATCCTGATTGAAACCGCAGGCGGAAAATCCCAAGAGGCGGAGGGCGAGCTACCAGCCGTAGACATAAATACCCTCCAATTACTGGAAAGTTACCGTCACCGCGAGCCTTTGGAAAAAGAACCCCAGACCGCTGCCGAGGCGACTTATCACGTCACCGATGAGCAAATATTTCTTTTCGGTATCACCGACCTCAGCATTCTCGCCTCCTTAACGGCTCTGATCGCTTTCGGGACCGAGTTGATTCCGGATAGTTGGTATACAAACGTTGTGACCACTGCCGAAGATGCGTATCGTCGTGGCTGGATTTTCTTGCTCGGATTAGCGTTGCTTGTATTTGTATCCATTATGCTGATATCTTTGGCCAAGAACTTTTTCCAGTTTTATAACTTCAATGTGTCACGCTCCAACCAGACCTTGACCATTGAAAGTGGGTTGTTGGAAAGAAAAGTCCAAAAAATCCCGGTTGATAAAATCCAGGGTATCCGAATTCGCCAACAAGTGTTACGCAAAGTGTTGAAACTCTCGTCCGTTGAAATAATCCTGGCAGGGGGCCAGGAAAAACAAGGTGAAAATAATACCCCCACTAAACTGTATGTCCTACCCATCATTTCAGACAGCAAGTTGTATCAAACCCTGGACCAGCTATTGCCGGAATGGCACATGCAACAACCTGACCTCATCCGCGCTTCCACCAATAAAATTTGGTACTTCTGGCGTTGGTATTTACTCTTTATACCCGTAATCATTGCCGGGTTTTATTTTCATTTTTATTGGGGACTTGCGGCTATGTTAGTGGCAACGTACTTTCTATTTTGTGCCTGGTTGGACTATCATTATCAAGGCTATGCCATCCAAACAGCAAGTCGCTTGTGCCTGCAAACTTTCGAGTCTTTAACCAAAGTGCAAACCTTTGTCGAAAGGCCCAAAATACAGGCCCTTACCAACCAAACCAGCAAGTGGTTGTATCCGAAACAAATTGGTCACACCAAAATGACCCTTAAAACAGGTCTCGGATCCGAATCCATCAAGTTGAAGTTCATTGGCCAAAAGCACCAACATAAATTGAAACAGTTTTTTAACAAATAAACCTGCCTCATGAGGGTAGGTTTATTTTTTTACGCCAAATCGCTGCCACCATTAGAAAAAACGTTCTTTTTTCCGACACAACTTCCCACACAATCCATAAAAAGGGCAAGCTGAAATATCCATAAATTGCAAAAATATCTGTAATTTGACATTTAATGTGATTGAATGCACAAAGAAATAAGTCGTTTCTGTCAAAAAAATCATTATTTGAGCACATAAAATCATAAAGAAAGCACTTACAATCAATTTAAACCAAAATGAAAGGATTTTTGGTCATAGCAAAAGCATAGCCAATCGCATAAAATGAAAGCGTATTCCGAAAGCGGAGTCATTAATCCTGAAATTCTATCAGTTCTCCCGGGAAAGAACCGATAGAATCCACATGGTAATGCAAGCTTCAAAAATACTAATTGAGACATAATATTTTTTATCTGAGGAGATGAATGGTATGGCAGTGAAAAAAGTTGCTGGTGAAGGTTTAACTTTGAAACACAAGATTGGTTATGCTGCGGGAGACGCTGGCGGGGTAATGACATTAATTCTAGTAAGTAGCTACATGACACGTTACGTAACAAACGTATTGACAATTAACTTTGCGACATTATCGGTATTATTATTAATCTGGAATATTTGGGACATGGTCAACGACCCATTGATGGGAACGTTGATGGACAAAATGTTTGCAAAATCTTCCGGAAACAAAGACAAATTCCGTCCTTGGCTCTTATACTCTATTGCACCAATCGTTTTAGGTATGATCGCATTCTTTAGTGTCCCAAGTTTACTGAGTGGCTTCGGTGCCATTGCTGCCTTGTTCATCTTCAAGATTGTTTACGAGCTTGGTTACACCATGATGAACATCGGGATGGGTTCCTTGCTTGGAACAATGGCAAAAAATGATCCGGAACGTGCCCAACTTTCTTCTGCTCGCGGAATGGGTTCAACAGTTGGTGGTATGATTGCAATGGTTCTTGTACCGCAAATGTTGGGACGTTTCGGTGAAACGACAACAGGTTACTTCTGGTCAGCAGTTGTCTGTGCAGTTTTAGGTGGTTTCACAATCTTCATCCACTACTTGTGGACAGAAGAAAGAAATACGGCATCAAAAGCAGTTAAAGCAGACGATGAATCACAAAAAGTTAAATTCTCCGATATCTTGAATGTATTCAAGAAAAACCGTGCTTTCTTGGCACTAAGTATGCACTCAATCATTATTGTTTTTGGTACAACGATTTACGGTCAGTTCAATGCTTACATGTACGCTGACGTATTGGGCGATATCAGCTTGATGAGTTACACATCGATTATTTCAATGTCATTGACAATGGTTATCCTGTCTATTGCACCCGTTATTGTTAAAAAAATGGGTAGCACGGTACGTGTAATCCGTACATCACTCTTAATCGGTCTTTCCATGATGCTTGGACTATTCGGTCTGATGTTGAGTACGAACGTAGCGCCAACAGTCTTCTTGTTTGTATCAGGAATTGGTTACGCATTGATCAACTTATCTGTTCAAATGCAATGGGGTCTTGTTGGGGAAGCAATCGACTACAACGAATACTTAACAGGTAAACGTACAGAAGGCGCAATCTACGGAACATTCTCATTGACTCGTCGTGTTGGACAAACAATTTCTCAATCATTGGCAGTATTGATGATTGGTTGGATTGGTTACAACCCTGAATTGACAAACGCTGGCGTTTCACAAGCAGGCGGAACAATTCTAGGTATCCAAGTCATGACATTGGTTGTTCCAGCTGTTGCAGCAATCGGCTCATGGCTATGCTTCAAGTTCGTCTGGAACTTGGATGGCAGCACTGGTAAAGAACTATCTGTATGGAGAAACAGCAAAGTTGCTCCGGTTGCAGAAGTTGAAGCTGTAGTAGAAACTGTATAAAGCATTCAATCCCCTAATGAGCATTGCGAATTAGGGGATTTTGTATTTTTAAATAACGAAAGGAACGTGTCCTGTGAAAAATAGTCCAGTAATCAATAAGCAATCCATAAATGATGGCTATATTCCGGCACCCTATGAACTTGAAAAAGGGGAAGCCATTAATGATAGGTATTTAGAACCTGTTTACTTTGAAAATGAAAATGGACCGACCATCGGTGTCACGACCTGTGGGGTGATTGTCCAGGATGGGTTATATTTCAAAGATTTGGACAACTCGGGAAAGATGGCACCTTTTAAAGATTGGCGTTTGGATGATGAAACACGTGCGAAAGATATGGTTCATTACCTTCGCCTGGATCAACAAGCCGGTCTTGTCTTAAATACACTCTGGAACACGCCGGTTGTGCCAACGCGTGCTGAAGCCACCGATGAAGCGGGCAAGCTCGCCTTAAATAAAATTTACAAAAAACACGATCCGTCAGAACCAGAGCCACCGTCCCCCATCCCAGGTATCTCAACCCATGTCGATGATAAAGATATTTTGGAACGGAAAATAACCGGTGGTGTATACCGCGGTGACATGAATGTTGAAGCAGCGATGAGTGCCTTGTATCATAACGCCGGTACGCAAATGCTGGAATACGAAGCGTCCCTTGGTGGCGTGGCCATCCCTTATTCGCTACATACCAACCCCATCAACATCGGCTATCCGGATTCACTGGGTATCGCCGCTGCGGTAATGGGAGAGGGCAATTACGACCTCGTCCATGAAATGGCCCATGTTGATCGCAGTATGATGAAGGCTGCCGGACAAAATGTACTTTATGGACCACAAGTTGATATCGCAACGGATCCCCGTTGGCCCCGTAATAGTGGAACCTATGGAGAAGTACCGGAAGTCACAGCTGGAATTGTCTCTGAACTGGTTAAAGGGTATCAAGATGGGACAGATGGTTTAAATAAAGACTCGGTTGTCTTAACCGTGAAACATTTCCCCGGTGATGGCCCTTCAGAAAATGGATTCGAATCGCACATGGCAATTGGTCAATGGCGCCTTTATCCAACAGCAGGTTCTTTGGAAAAATATCATTTGCCGCCATTCCAGGCAGCGTTTGATTTACAAGCATCAGGCATTATGCCGAACTACTCACGCATTACGACCGATAGCCGGACAAAGCCACAAACATATCGTGGAAAAATGACCTCAAAAGAAGTGGTCGCGACTGCCTATAGCAAAGAACTGTTGGATGGTTTAGCAAGAGAAACGATGGGCTTCAATGGCTATGTCAACTCAGACTCCGGAATCGTGACGTCACAAATTTATGGTGTGGAAGAGTTATCCATTCCAGAACGTTATGCCAAAGCAATCGCAGCCGGAACGGATGTAGTCGGCGGGACGGCTGACCCGGAACATATTGTCGAAGCAGTGGAAAAAGGCTATCTGGCCAAAGAAGACCTGGACCGCGCCAGCTATAATCGTCTCTTGAGTTTATTCAAAACCAAGCGGGTCGATAATCCTTATCTTGATCCCGAACATGCGAACAAGGTACGCGCTGAAAAACTGGATGGGGCGAAAAAAGCTGCCTATCAGGCCAACCAAAAATCCATCGTTCTAGCGAAAAATCATGGCGCGGTATTGCCATTAAAACCAAACAAAAAAGTATACATTGCTTGTTTCAAAGGTGTTGATACCGGGGCAGCTTTCATGGCAGCCGCGATGGGATTAAAAGAAGTGCCGAAAGATGATCCCGAGGCATTCCGTCAAAAATTGGTGGCTTTATTTGAAGAAAAAGGCCATGTCATAGTTGATACACCGGAAGAAGCAGATTATGCATACCTGCATGTATGGCCGATGACAAACGGCATGGTGTTCAACCAGTTTGCCATGCCTGTTATTGACTTGGTGGATAATCAACTCTTCGATGAGCGTGAAGTGAACAAGAGTCAGAAACGTACCGGCAACAAAGTGTCGATCACGACCCTGAAAGATGTCGCCAAAATCAAGGAAATCAGTGAACTGGTCCACAACAACGGAGGCAAGGTGATTGCGAGCTGTGTCGTTACCAGTCCATGGCTTTTGGATAAATTGGAACCCTACGTGGATGGGATGACCTTCCAATACACAACGAGTAAAGTCGCTCTTGATCAGGTGCTTCGTGCGCAAGTTGAAGTAGTGGTGGGCGAATTTTCACCAACTGGGAAAATGCCCTTGACGATGGTATCTTCTCCAGAAGTCATTGCCCTTAACGAAGTTGAAATCGACGGGGAAATCCGTGAAGTATGCGTCTCACCAAATGACGTGCCCGGATACGACAAAGACCAGTACATAAAACCGGAAATTTTAGCCAATGTCAAAGGTGGCAGTTATGCTTACTGCGACGAAGACGGCAATTACTACCGGGCAGGGTTCGGCTTACATTACGAAGTCTAAACATTTTTTAAACGAGGAGGAATCGTATTATGAGAACACGCTTTTTATCAAAATGTACAAATCAAGAGGTCGAAGCATACCTACAAAAAAATGACTTAATCTTTATCCCGGTGGGTGTCACCGAATTACACGGCGGACTGCCGCTGGATTCCGAAACAGTCATCTCTGAAGCAGTAGCTTTGCGCCTGGCCGAAAAAACAGACGGCTTAGTCTTGCATAACTTGCCGTATTTCTATGCAGGTGCTACCTTATCCGGTCGCGGAACCGTTCAAGTTTCGGTTCGTGATGGCATCGATTATCTTCTGGCCATTGCCAAATCTTTATACCGCCAAGGTTTCAAGCGCCAAGTCTTTATCAGCCTGCACGGGCCAGCCTCCATGACGATTAGTCCGGTAATCCGCGACTTCTTCGAAGAGAAAAAAGTGCCGTTGCTTTATATCGACTCGGTCATGACCATGATGCAGCCGGAATTTGCCAAACAATTCTTCGGCGGCGAAGGGGATCCCTTCACCGATTTAATCTTGGCCGGGTATGACTACCTGGGCCGTTTGGATGATGTTCCCATCACCACACCGGAAAATGATTTCTCCGAGAAAAAAGAACAGTCCGTGGCTTTTGCATCTGGGTTGTTCCGTTCCGCCTTTGGCTCCGGCTCAACGGCCTACTACTTCGGCGAACTATCCGACCATATGCCGACGCATAAAATCGAATCTGTCGAACATCGCCAAGAAATCGCCAATAACGGTAAACCCTTGTTCGATGCCTTCGTCGAAAGTCTGGAAATCGAGAAAAAAGTTGAGCTCCTCAAAGAACTCGCTGATTTCCAAGATAATGAAGTCATCCCGAAATACAAAGATTGGTTATACGAATAAACACCAAACCCCGCAGCTACATCGCGGGGTTTTTTGAATAGGCAGAAAAGTCGGAAGAAGGGAACCCAAAACACCATTATACTGCCGACTTTTTTAAAACTCGGCAGTAAAAAATCAATTCTGCCGTTCTAGTTCCGACTTTTAAAAAAAATCGGAACTAGAAACACCAAAATCCAATTCTACTTCCGACTTTTGTCATTTAAGAAAATCTTCTAAACTAAAATTAAACCAAAATCCTCCTCTTGTCTTTCTGAATCCAAATTGATAGGATAGGAGATGCAGTAAAAATGAAAACGCTTTTCAAAAAGAATCCCCAGCAGAAAGGAAAATGTAAATGACTAAAAAGCCGCAAAAATTTGTTTATTCAAAACCAACGAATGGCTATCCTGAATGGAACAACAACCCGGAAATCTTCCAACTGAACCGTCGCAAACCAGCAACGACTTCTATTCCCTTCGCTTCAATCGAAGAGGCGAAGCAGACGCCGTTTGAAGAGTCACGCTTCGTTCGTTCTTTGAACGGCGAATGGGCATTCAAATGGGTCAAGAATCCGGCTGAACGCCAAACCGATTTTTATAAATCGGAGATCGATACCACTAATTGGGATCGCATAACAGTACCCGCGCATTGGCAATTCCAAGGCTATGATTACCCACAATATACGAATACGACCTATCCATGGGTTGAGCAACAAGAGCTCAAAGCACCGTTTGCGCCGACCAACTACAATCCGGTGGGACAATATGTGACCGCTTTCGAACTGGAAGAAGACTGGCTTGATAAACCCTTGTTCCTTCATTTCGCTGGTGTCGAGGCAGCCTTCTATGTTTGGGTGAATGGGGAACTGGTCGGTTACAGCGAGGATTCCTTTACCGCTGCCGAATTTGACCTCAGCCCTTATGTAAAACCAGGTGAGAACAAACTCGCTGTTGAAGTCTACCGTTGGGCGGACGCAAGTTGGTTGGAGGATCAGGACTTCTGGCGTCTGAGCGGGATTTTCCGCGATGTGTACTTATACCAAACGCCATACCTCCACATCCGCGATTTCCATACCCAAACACTCTTGGACGACGCTTACCAAAACGCCGAACTGAAAGTAACCGTCGAAACGGAAAACCTGTTTGAGGTTCCAGAATCAGGCATGATTGAAATCCAACTGCATGATGAAAACGATCAGCCGGTCTATCAAACCAAACAACCAGCCAACGAACCGATTATTGAATTTTCCGAAACGATCACGAATCCGAAAAAATGGAGTGCGGAAGAACCAAACCTTTACACGCTCTATCTATCTGTCATCTCAGACACGGGCGAAACCCTGGAAGTCCACCGTTCCCAAGTCGGTTTCCGTAAATTCGAACTGAAAGATGGATTGATGAAAATCAACGGCGCGCGTATCCTTTTCAAAGGTGTCAACCGCCACGAATGGGATGCCAAACGCGGCCGTGCAGTCACGAAAGAAGACATGGAAAAAGACGTCAAGCTCATGAAACAATTCAACGTCAATGCCGTTCGGACTTCCCACTACCCGAACCATCCTTACTGGTACGAGCTATGTGATCGTTATGGTTTGTATGTTATCGATGAAATGAACCTGGAAACCCACGGATCTTGGTATTATGGCCAAAAAGAACTTGAGGAAACCGTACCCGGCAGCCGCCCGGAATGGACCGAGAACGTATTGGACCGTGCCGCTTCCATGTATGAACGCGACAAGAACCATCCATCCATCCTTATTTGGTCGTTGGGGAATGAATCGTTCGGCGGGGACAATTTCCTGAAACTGTATGATTACTTCAAAACCGTGGATCCATCCCGCCTTGTTCATTACGAAGGAGTTTTCCATTACCGTTTGAGCGAGGCTGCATCTGATATCGAAAGCACGATGTATATCCCGCCAAAAGAAGTGGAAGCGTACGCCCTGAATGCGACCGAAAACTCGAAACCTTACTTGATTTGCGAATTTTCCCATGCGATGGGGAATTCACTCGGGAATTTCTATCAATACACCGAACTATTCGACAAGTATCCAATCCTGCAAGGTGGCTTCATTTGGGATTGGAAAGACCAAGCCATCCACAGAGAAACGGAAGATGGCCGCACGTACCTGGCATACGGTGGTGATTTTGGCGAATCACCAAACGACGGCAACTTCTCCGGAAACGGACTCGTTTTTGCGGATGGTCAGATTACACCGAAGGTATACGAAATGAAGAAGTGTTACCAAAACGTGGCGTTTGAACCCACCGATCTGGTGAACGGCCTGCTTACCCTCAAAAACAAAAACTTATTCGCTAACCTTTCCGCGTATACCTTGCAATGGAAAGCGGAGAAGAACGGCGAAATGGTGGAAGAGGGCACCGTGGCTACGCTCGACATCGCGCCACAAAGCACGAAAACCATCAAATTGCCTTACATGAAATATGAAAATGAAACAAGCGGAGACGAGTATCATCTCACGGTTTCCTTGCATACCAAAGAACATCACGAGGTCGCCTATGAGCAGTTCCAATTACCGACCACGAAACGCAACGACACCCATAAAACAATCGTGCTCGCGACCGGGGACACAACATTTACTTTTGATGCAAATACCGGCTTACTTTCCTCTGTGAAAAAAGGGCCAACAGAACTGCTGCAATCCGCCCTGGAACCAAACTTCTGGCGCGCATCCACGGATAACGACAAAGGCAGTAAATTCGACAAACGCAGTGCCATCTGGCGAGAGGCCCAAGCAAACCGGGAACTCACAGCACTGCACGTAACGGAAACGGATGTCCAAACTACTTTCGTTTACCCAGAACTCGGGAACCTGAAACTTGCCATTACCTATTCCGTAACGGATTTTGGCCAGCTAACAATTCATTATACGTTGATGCCGCAAAAACCACTGCCGGATATCCCCGAAATTGGGATGCGGGTGTCTCTGGACAAGGCGTTCGATCAATTGAAATGGTTTGGCAAAGGGCCATTCGAAACCTATATCGACAAACAAACCGCCGCAAAAGTAGGCGTCTACACGAGCACCGTGGCCGAGCAATTCGTTTCGTACCTGAAACCGCAAGAAACCGGCAACCACATTGACACACGTTGGGTGGAACTGACGGATACAACTGGTACCGGCCTGAAAGTGAGTGGCCAACCGCTCGTGGAATTCAACGCGCTGCCATATAGTTACGAAGAAATGGAACCAGCCGACTATGCTTACCAACTACCTGAATCCAACCGTACCGTTTTGCGCATCAATCATCTGCAAATGGGAATCGGTGGGAACGACAGTTGGAGCCAGGACACGCTTCCGGAATTCCGCCTGCCAGGCACGCATGGTTATAGCTATAGCTTTAAGATTGAAACGATCTAACTTGAAACCTGACATCCGCTCATTGCCGGTGTCAGGTTTTTTTGGTAATCACAACTACTTTTATTTAAATACTTCAACTTTTCTTTAACAATTTGAAACTTCAATACTGTGAAACCGTATACAATTGGTTTATGGAAGTTGTTAAACTTTTATCAATCTAGTGGAAGGATAAAAGTAGTATCAAAAGAGGAGGTAATATCTATATGTTACAAGCTGTGCAAGAAACAGCTGTCAAAGAGAGAAGAGCGACTTCGGTAAAAAGAAGTATCAAGAAAAACTGGCCTTTTCTCGTCATGTTGGCAGTACCTTTAACTTTTTTGTTCATTTTCTCATATGGGCCAATGTATGGTGTCTTGATTGCATTCAAAAAATATTCACCAGGTCTAGGTATTTGGGACAGTCCTTGGAATAATTTCGATCATTTCAGACGGATGTTTGAGGATTTTACTTTCGAAAGGGCCTTTTGGAACACAATCAAAATCAGTGCGCTGAAATTGATATTCGTTTTCCCGGCACCCATCATTTTAGCCTTGACGCTAAATGAAGTGAAGAATCTAAAATTCAAGAAAGTGACGCAAATCATTTCATACTTGCCTTACTTCATGTCTTGGGTTATCGTCGCATCCATGGTTCTGGAAATCTTTTCTCCGCAACGCGGAATTGTAAACGCTGTTATTACTGCTTTGGGCGGTGAACCGATTCACTTCATGGCAAGTGAAAAATGGTTTGTACCCATTTTGGTTGGATCGGATATTTGGAAAGGAATCGGTTATGGAGCCATCATTTATTTGGCCGCCATTACAGGAGTAGATCCTTCGTTATATGAAGCAGCGGAATTGGATGGCGCAACGCGCTTCCAAAAAATGCAACATGTTACCTTACCGACGATTTCGCCAATCATCATAACAATGTTGATTTTGAATATCGGTTCTATCCTTAATGCCGGCTTTGATCAAGTATTGAACCTGTATAACCCACGTGTATATGGTGTCGCGGATATCATTGATACGTATGTTTACCGTACCGGTTTAGTAGAATTCAACCTGGATTACTCGACGGCCGTTGGTTTGTTCAAGAACCTGATTGGTTTGATGTTGATCACGGGATCGAATTATTTGGTCAAGAAGCGTACCGGACAAGGAATAATTTAGGGGAGGGACAGAAATGCAACGAAAAAATAAAAACAAACTTTTTGATTACGTGAATTTCTTTTTACTCACCTTATTGAGTATTGCGATCTTGTATCCATTCTGGAACCAAATTGTCCTGTCTTTCAGTAGTTCCTCATCCACTTCTGGATTGGGACTCAACTTATGGCCTGAAGAATGGTCCTTGGAAGCTTATAAATTTATCTTCGGCTACGGGAATGTTGGTCGGGCGTATATAAACACACTGATTCGGACGATTTTAGGAACGCTGGTTATTGTCACAACGACAATTTTGGCAGCGTATCCATTGTCGCGTAAGGACTTACCTTTCAGAGGGGTGTTCATTGCCTTGTTCATCATTGCGATGTTCGTATCGGGCGGAATGATTCCTGACTACTTGTTGGTCCGCAACTTGGGACTATTGGATACAAGATGGGCTTTGGTTTTACCACGTGCCTTGAATGTAACGTACGTTATCATCATGATGCGTTTCTTCCGGGGAATCAGTCCGGAAATTGAAGAATCGGCAGTTATGGATGGGGCGACTCCCTTCCAAATCTTGTATAAAATTATCTTGCCGCTATCCAAACCGATTGTCGTAACAATAGCTTTATGGGCAGCGGTGTATCACTGGAATGAATGGTTCCATGCGCAAATCTACATCCAGGACGGACGTTTGGATGTCCTGCAAACACTCGTCAGGGAGATGTTGGTTAACGTTGACCCATCCCGGATGGAAATGCAAGTATCTGGTGTTGGATCTGAAGCATCCGAATTACTACTAAGTAACGTTCGTGCAGCAACAGTCATGGTTTCGATTGGACCAATCGTCATGGTGTACCCGTTCGCACAAAAACACTTTATTCAAGGATTACAATTAGGAGCCGTTAAAGGCTAAATTAGAAGGGTGGAAAAAACATGTTAAGAAGTAAGAAGAATATCGGAAAATGGTTAGCTTTAAGTTCAGCTGGGGTACTACTGGCTGCATGTGGCGGTGGAAATACAGCTGAGTCCGGCCAAGCAGCCGGAACTGCAGTGGATGTCACAGCCTTGCCAGAAGCAGGCGACTTCGAGGAAACCGTTGAATTGCATTTATCCGGCTCCTTTACGCAAGGAAATATTGAGGATGATAACTGGGTCCAACAAAAATTAGAAGAAAAATTCAATGTTGATATCGAGAATACGAAAGTCGATACATGGAACAAAGACGAAGCATCCATCATGATTGCTTCCGGTGATTTACCAGATGCCTTTGCTTTCACGGGTGGTTCAATGACGCCAAAAGAGTTTTTTGAAAATGGCTTAACACGTTCTATTCCACGCGAAATGATCGAGAAATATATGCCACGCTATACAGCGATGCTGAACGAAAACGAAAACGGTCTTGGCTGGGAATTGAATAAAGTTCCAGGAACGGAAGATGAGTATTTTGCCCTGACTGGTCACCAAACACATACAAAAGGAATCATCTGGGCACCGACGCTACGTTTGGACTGGATGGAAGAGTTAGGTCTTGAGTTACCGGATGATATGGAACCAATCGGAGACAGTGACGGTTATGAACGGATTTATTGGACAAATCAATCCTACTCTTTAGAAGACTTGGAAAAAATCTTGACAGCCTTCACCTATGAAGATCCAGATGGTAACGGAAAAGATGATACATATGGATTATTACCATACAACAGTGACTTGAACTGGGCGACAACCTTGTTTGGGGCTCACGGCGTCGCACCTTCCTACAACTTGATGGAAAACGATGAATTGAAAATGCCGGTTATCTCAGAAGGCTATAAAGAAACTTTGAACTTGTTGGCTGATTGGAACGAAAAAGGTTTGATTGACCCTGAATGGACAACATTGACGGCACAAACTGCCTGGGAAAAATACCAAACAGGTTCAGCAGGTTACTTCATCGCACAAAGAACTTACTTGGCACAGGAAGATTGGACAAAAGGCCGGGCACCACATAACGTGATTGCAGCCGATCCAGATGCAAAATTGTTGGCATTTGCGCCGGAAGTTGGTCCTGATGGCACACAAGGAGAACAATCCTACATGCCGGTTACCTTATTCGGGGATTCCATGCAAATATCTGCTGATGTAACGGATGAAGAATTGGCGCGTTACCTACAAATGTTCGATTACATCAACCACGATCCAGAGCCATGGGTGAACTACGGTAATCCAGGTGAGCATTCTGATTGGCAAGGAGAAGAAGGCAACTCTGCTTTGATTGTCCGTCCTGAATTCCCTCGTGAAGAAGGAGATATGGGCTTCTGGGCATATAGTTTCCGTTCTTATCCAAACGAACGTGGCGTTTACTTGAGCCATCCGAAGACAACAGAATTGAATGAATTGTTCTTTACAAAACCGGAAGTTGTTGATGAAATGGCAATTCGTCCATATCGCCATGACTTATTCGATGAAACTGAATATGCTGATTTGAACGGCCGCTATGGTGCACAACTAACAACGATTGCGGATGAATTCCGTATGAACGGTATTACCGGCAGCATCGATATCGAAGCTGAATGGGACGCTTATGTGGAAAGATACTTGGAAAATGGTGGTTCACAACTATTGGAAGAGCTTGAAAAAGCACCATTGGTTGAAGACTTACTTTCAGGAGAAGTTGAATAATAACTGGATTTGACCAGTAACAATCATGCATGCAGAGTCATTCCGGAAAAGGGATGACTCTTGCGTGTTTTCAAAAATGGCTGATTAAGGAGACTAACGATTTCATGGAAAAATTATCTTTGAAGAAAGTGGACTTGTTTGCCCCAGGAGACAATGGTTCGAAAGCTTATCGTATTCCTTCATTACTGACGACGAAAAAGGGAACCGTGATTGCCGGAAACGATGCCCGCATCGTGAACCAGCGCGATAATCCCAATAAAATAAATATTACCATCCGCAGAAGTTTCGATAACGGCGAGACATGGCAACCTATCCAAACGGTCGTTGAATATCCGGGTAATGATATCAAAAGCCCAGCTGTCATTGACTCTTCCTTGTTGCAAGATGAAGAAACAGGGACAATCTGGCTGCTGTTTTCCCATACACCGGGTGGCGTGGGACTTTGGAACAGCGGTCCTGGTATCGGTTTTGATGAAAAAGGACGCCGGAACCTGCATGATAGCGAGATGAAACGCTATGTTTTGGAAGCAGACGGGACGGTCTTGACGCGTGAAGGCGAACCAACTGATTATACCGTAAACGAAAAAGGCTTTAGTTCCAAAAAAGGGATTGAAAGTGGTCATATTTACGAGATTTTCGATGAAATGAAAGCCGATCATTTATTTGAACAAAACACATGTTATTTACAGATTGTTAAAAGTGAAGACGATGGCGCAACCTGGTCCCAACCAATCGAACTCAACCCACAGGTGAAGGCCGAGTGGATGCAATTTTTGGGAACCGGTCCAGGGGTCGGGATTCAATTGAAGCACGGTGAACATGCTGGCCGTTTGGTTTTCCCGATCTATTATTCAAACTTGGCCCGCATGATGTCTTGTGCCGTTATTTACAGTGACGATAATGGGAAAACGTGGCAAATGGGTGACTCACCGAATGATAACCGGGAAATCAAGTTGACAACGGAGTCCGCACAGGCGTTGGGTGCCAACGCCAGAAAATACGAACTGACCGAATCGCAAGTGATTGAGTTAGAAAGTGGTAAATTGGTCTTGTATATGCGTAACCACTATGGCAACGGCCAAATTGCCCGGGCCACCAGTGAAGACGGGGGGCAAACATGGGACGAATTTGAATTTGTTGAAGAACTCATCAACCCTGTGTGCCAAATCAGTGTCATCCGTTACCCTTCACAAACTGGCCAAGAACTGATTTTATTTTCCGGACCCGCTTCGACGGAAAAACGTGAAAATGGCGTTATTCGTTTGAGTGATGACGGTGGTAAAACATGGCCATATGCACTGACAATTGAGGAAGGGGATTTTGTCTATTCCTGCTTGACGGTGATGGCAAATGGCGAAATCGGTATTTTATACGAAACAACAATAGAAGACCGGGAAAGTATCCGTTCAGTCTTTACATCATTAACGTTGGAAGATATTAAAGGTTAAACAGCCAAGAAAGAATAGGGGATAAACATGCAAGCAATTATGGATAAGAAGAGTTCATTGATGAAAGCCATGGTTTGGTTATCCGACATGGTCCACATTCAATTCCTGTGGGTGGTATTCACCTTGGCAGGCTTGGTGGTAGGCGGGATTTTCCCGGCTACATATGCTATGTTTGCTGTTCAGCGCCGATTGATCCGGAAAAAATCATCCGGCCAATTGAACAAGCTGTTTTGGGAAGAGTATAAAGCGAACTTTATCAAGGCCAACATTCTGGGGCTTCTATTCGTTCTGATTGTCCTTGGTGTTTATCTATATTATCAATCCGTGCTTAATATCGCGGGGCCGCTTCGGGTTATTTTCAGTTTTGTGGCATTCGGAATCGTATTTTTTACCACGCTGACAATCGTTTTTACTGGTCCCGTTGCGGCCCACTTCGATCTTGATGTTTTTCAGATCATCAAACATGCCTTGATTGTGGAAGTTTCTTGTCCTATTCACACCATCGGAATTATCGCGACGACGGTGGCATTTATTGCTAGTGTGTATCAATTTCCCGTACTGGTTCCTTTTGTTAGTGTCGCGATATTCACGTATAGCGTGATGTGGATTGCCCAACATGCTTTCGGAACTTTGGAAAAAGTAATGCAACAATCATAAAAAAACCGACTCAGGAGGAATTATTAATGAAACGCTCAGACCTAAAAGGATTATACTCTGCACTGCTCGTACCATTTGATGAAGATGGCAAGGTGAATGAGGCTGGACTCAGACAAATCGTCCAACACAACATCAACACGATGAAAGTCGATGGTTTATACGTCGGCGGCTCATCCGGCGAAAACTTTTTGGTGGAAACAGCAACCAAAAAACAAATTTTTGATATCGTGATGGATGAAGCGAAAGGGGCTATCAAATTGATTGCTCAAATTGGGGGCATGAATCAATACGAAGCTATTGAATTGGGGCAATATGCAACGGAGCTCGGTTACGATGCGGTTTCCGCGGTCACACCGTTCTATTACCGCTTTGGCTTCCAGGAAGTAAAAGATTACTATTTCGATATTCTTGATAAAGTGGATAACGATATGATCGTTTACTCCATCCCGACTTTGACCGGTGTGGAAATGGGAGTGAAGGAATTCGAGGAATTATTCGCACATGAAAAGATTGTGGGCGTGAAATTCACGCAAGCGGACTTTTACTTGTTGGAGCGTTTGCGTAAAGCTTTCCCGGAACATTTGATTTTCTCCGGCTTCGACGAAATGCTGTTACCGGCGTTAATGTATAACGTGGATGGCGCTATTGGTTCAACGTTTAACGTAAACGGTGTCCGCTCGAGACAAATCATGGAAGCAGTCGCAGCAAAAGATAACGAAAAAGCCCTTATTTTACAAAATGATACGAACGACTTGATTGAAGCGGTATTGGCAAACGGTTTGTATGCCACTTTGAAACGTATCCTTCAATTGCAAGGTTGCGATGCTGGTCCATTCTTGTCCAGAAAACCGATGGCTTCAATGAGTGAACAACAAATCGCCAAAGCTGACGAAATCTATGAATTATATTTGAAATATGCACACGTTGAAAACGTGGGAGTTGATGCTTAATCGAAGCGACATTTACAACCTTTCCGCATTATGAGAACCGGGTAAGCCTGTTTGATAAGCTGCCTATTCAAAAGGATAGCATTGTTTTTGTCGGTGACAGTATTACCCAACGAAACGAATGGGCGGAAATGTTTGGCAATCCAAAAATCGTCAATCGCGGTATTGATAGTGATCGTGTGGGTGGTGTCCTTACCAGGCTTTCGCAAATCGTGACCGGGCAACCGGCTAAAATATTTTTGCTGGTTGGCATCAATGACATTTCCGACCAGACACCACTATCGGAAATAGCTACCGTTTATCAAGAAATCGTCGCCACTATCCGGGAGAAAACGCCGGATACCCAGTTGTTTCTGCAAAGCATCCTGCCGGTTAACCATTCAACTTATGGTCATTACATTGATAACCAAGTGGTTGTTGACTTGAATACGCAAATTGCGCAGTTTACTGATGGACACACCATTCACTATGTCGCTCTTTATGACACCTTTCTGGCAGATAACAAGCTGGAAATGGCGGAACGCTTTACCTATGACGGTGTTCATCTTTCTGGAGAGGGCTATGCGAATTGGAAGAAACAATTGGAAGGCTTGATTAAATAGAAAGAAAGAGCGATAAAGAAATCTTTTATCGCTCTTTCTTTTAAAGATTGAAAGGAGAAGTAGTTTTGAAAATATTGAGCATCGACATCGGCGGAACGGGCATCAAAAGTGATATCTATTCTCAAAACGGCCAAACACTAGGCGATTTTAAAGAAATGCCAACCGTGGTAGACCATGCAGCGGGGACGAACAACATTTTGGAGCAGGTGCTCGTGTTGGTAGAAACATATAGTCAATCCTACGAGCTGGATGGGGTTGCGATTTCCTCAGCCGGGGTCATCGATCCAGTGGCTGGTAAAGTGATTTACTCAGGTTATACGATTCCTGGCTACATCGGGACAGAATTTAAACAACAGATTGAGGCGCAGTTCAATATTCCTTGTTTTGTTGAGAATGATGTAAACAGTGCCGCTTTGGGTGAATATTGGCTTGGGGCTGCTAAGGGCAGCAAATCAGCGGTTTGCCTGACAATCGGTACGGGTATCGGTGGTGCAATCTTGTTGGACGGAACCATTTGGCATGGTAATTCATTTGCTGGTGGGGAAGTGGGTTACCTGCCCGTGAACGGCCACAATTGGCAAGACTTGGCCTCGACAACCGCCTTGTGCCAGGATTATGAAAACCGAACCGGACGGGCTGGCATGACCGGGAAAATCGTCATGCAGGCATATCGGGATGGCGATGAGGCGGCAAACCAAGCCGTCAACCAATTTGTTGGTAATTTCTGCCGTGGCTTGCTGCCGGTTCTATACTTGTTCAATCCGGAAAAAGTCATCATCGGTGGGGGTATTATGCAGCAACAGGATATCCTTATTCCAAAAATTAAACATAAATTGGACCAGCTGTTGCAAAACCAATTTTTCTTGCCGGACGAACTTGTTGCCGCATCCTTTGGGAATGAATCGGGACGCATCGGTGCCGTCTATCATTTTCTCAAGATGCAAGGACTGGAAGCGCAACAAAAAAGGGAAGTTGCGACCTCGAATCATTAAGGTATAATGAGATTGTTATCCTTAAATTTAAGAATGAGGTCGAGAGCATGTATAAAAGTATCGTTGTGGACGATGAAAGAAATATCCAAGAACGCCTTTCTAAATTTTTCCCTTGGAATGAATACGGTTTCACTGTTGTCGGTACCGCCGGCGACGGCTATGCAGCCTTGAAACTGGTTGAGGAAATGCAACCGGATTTGATATTCACGGATATCAAAATGCCGAAGATGAACGGGTTGGAACTGGCTGAGCAAGTTTCCAAACATTTTCCAAAGACCAAAGTCGTGATTCTGACAGCACACGATGATTTCGATTATGCCAAGAAAGCCATCAACTATGGCGTCATTGGTTATTTGCTGAAGCCGATCATGAAAAAAGATTTTCGGGAGTTGATGGACAATCTGAAACCGAAACATTTTCCCGATATTAATGAAGAAAGTGTTGATGAAAAATCTACTCCCGAAACGCCCCATAAAGAAAAGAACCAGTACGTTGATTTTGCAATCAAGTACGTTCGTGAACATTATGCTGAACCGATAGCCTTAAAGGACATCGCCCACCAAATCTATATCCATGAGGCGTATCTCAGCAAATTATTCAATGAAAAAATGGGTGATGGTTTCAGTTCCTATTTAAACAAGGTACGTGTTGAAGAGGCGAAAAAACTGATCATGTATACTGACACGCAACTGAAAGATGTGGCGGAAAAGGTTGGGTTTTCGACGTATTCCTATTTCAACCGCGTATTCAAACAAACAGTTGGTGTGACACCGCTTGAATTCAGAAGGAAGCATACGTAATGAAAAAAAATATCAAACGAATCCGGAGTCTCAGACGCTATTTGGTTTTTCTGTCGGCACTGGTCAGTATGGTCAGTATTTTTATCATTATCCTTTTTTTCTCTAACGAAGTAGATGATTATCTCATTGAGCAAAAACAAAACTACGCTGAGGAATCACTCTCGCGTTCGTCTTTTATTTTGGAACGAGAATTGAACAAAGTGACGAACCTGGTTGGGAAAATTCAAAACAATGAAACCATTATCTCGAGTGTCAATGCCCTGGAAAACTCGGATGATTCGCCCATCGTTAAATACAAGCTGTCCCAACAACTGAATGATTTTTTGTTCAGTCTCAATCAAGAAAGCTTTTTGATAAAAAACATCCTGATCATCACGCCAAAGACCCAATACAGTGCGACCGGGGATACGGCCGGCTATGAATTGAACGGTTTGGAAATAACGGATAATACCAATACTTATTCGTTATATTCAGTTCCGACGCTATTGCAGGATGCCAACAGCAACAAGTACACGATGCAGGAGATACTGAATCGTAGCAACACCTATTTAAAAGATGAGTATTTTTTTGCAGCGAATATCGCGGATAGCAATAAGCAACAAAAAGCGCTGGTATTGGTCGTAATCGATGAACGGGAATTCGCCAACCAACTATTGGCCAGAGACCAATCTCAAATTATCTTTAACGAATCTGCGGTATTTTTCCAAGGCGAACGCTTTGACAAGAAAAAAATGGGGGACCGATATTTGGCGGATATTTATCCTTATAACCTGCAACTTGTCTATCAAATGGATGAGACTGCTTCGGATAATACGCCAGTTATTATTGGCATTCTCATCGCATCCGCTCTCTCGGTGCTGATGCTATCCTTTTTTCTTTCCAAAAGTACATCAGATACGACCTTGGAGCCCATCAATGAACTCCTGGATTGGATGAACCGGCGCCAAGCTACTGAAAAAAAATTCCCACTAAATGCCCAAAATCGTTTTGGTTCCAGGAGTTTTCGAGAACGACTGACCTATTATTTTTTTGTGACCATCATCATCCCGGTTGTTGTCGTTTCAGGGCTTTATTCCTGGCATGCGTATCAAGGTGCCAGCCGGGAAATGACAGCACTGCATGCTTCCGAACAGAGCGGCAAAGCCTTGATTTTAAGTCAAGAAGTGAAACAATTCAAGAAAATATTAGCCACATTTTCTTCGACATTTGGCCTGACAAATCGTGGGTCGTTGGATTTGATTGATGAAGCATCATTGGATGAATTCAAGACAGCTTATCTGGATACTTTCAGCAATGAATCCATCGGTGTTTATAATGCTGAAGGGGACTTGGTTGTTTCGAGTGGCGCGTTTGTTTTCAACACCGTTGAAAAATCGCTGTTGATGAATCGGGAAAACAACCAATCGCGTTTTTCATATAATGTCGGGATGACAAATCGCGGCGAATCCTTCTTGTCCTTGGTCTTGCCCATCGCCTATCAATCTAATTTCGACCAACCTTTGGGATTCGTTGTTTTGAATATCAGTGAGAAATATTTCGGATCGATACCGTTAATTACCGGCGATAATACCGAATTTCTCACCGACAATGATTTGTTTGTCTGGAACTTGAACCAACAAACGATTCAGCTGTTGAATGACGATACACGCGAAAGCCTGTTGGATATGACCGGACCAAGCTCAAAGATTTCATTTGGAGACTGGCAATACGGATCGCAATTGAACCAACAGAGTCTTCGGGAAGATATCCAAAATATATTTATCCGTAATTCCTACCTTTATTTTATTTTAATCCTGATATTACTTGCCATAACCAATCTTTTGACAAGAAGGGTCATCAAGCCCTTTAATGCTTTGTTGATCAACTTCCAACAGGATCCGGAGAATTGGGAACAGGCACAGTTGGCTGAAAAAGTGATCGGGATTGATGAAGTAGAAAAACTACGTCAAAATTTCACCCGCGGGCTTGAACGCTTGAATGCCCTGGTCGATGAGAAACAGGAGCTTCAGGAACATTATCTCAACGAGCGCTACAAAAAACGGGAGATTCAATTATTCGCCCTACAGGATCAAGTCAATCCACATTTTCTCTACAACGCTTTGGAGAACTTGTTGTACTTGGTGGAAGCAGAGGAAACCGACCGTGCATTGGCGATGGTCAGTTCGTTAAGCCGCTTTTTCCAATTTGTCACTAATCGCAAGGAATTGATGATTCCTGTATCCAAAGAAATTGCATTTACCAAGAACTATCTGGAAATCATGCAGGAACGGTTCAATAATTTTAGCGTAAGCTGGGACATCGAGGATACGGTTGTGGATGAGAAAGTTATGAAACTCATCTTGCAGCCACTGGTAGAAAATGTCATCCATCATAACGTCAGCCTGACCGATAGCTTGGTCCAAATCACGATTTCCATCAAAAAACAGGATGGAATGATTTGTTTTACCGTTATGGATGATGGCATTGGCATTGAAGAAAGCAAATTGCAGGAAATCAAGGCTGAGCTATTGGCTTCATCCTACAACAAATCTGGTCTTTATAATGTCCACGATCGTATCAACTTGTATTACGGATCGCAAAGTAACTTTTCCATTGACAGTAAGGTCCACGAAGGAACGACCGTCACAATCTGTATCCCTGCGAAAAATAAACAGCCGTAGTTTTTGCACAATCGAATCGCAATGATGAATGACCGGCCTAACTAGTCGGGAAGGCAACCAAGACATTCGTCACCAGTGGACGGATGTCTTTTTTTAGGGTAAATAAAACGCTGTTTCGTGAAGGAAAACAGGGTTAGGAGAAAAAAGTGGCGATTAGCTCGGGAGATATTCTGGAACGCCGCACTTGCGCGGAAAAAGCGGCGATTAGCTCAGGAAATATTCCGTAACGCCGCACTTGCGCGGAAAAAGCGGCGATTAGCTCAGGAAATATTCGGGAACGCCGCACTTACGCAGAAAAAGCGGCGATTAGCCCGGGAAATACTCCGGAACGCCGCACTTACGTAGAAAAAGCGGCGATTAGCTCAGGAAATATTCCGTAACGCCGCACTTACGCGAAAAAAACGACGATTAGCTCAAGGTAAAAGCCTTGACCGTCGCCCTCAACTTCACGTCAAGAGCTCAAATAAAACCAGGCGGTGACTAATGAACAAGAAAGCGAATGTCCATGTGACCTTCATGGATACCAATTATCAATATCCTCAAGCCAAATATGAATCTATATTGAGACAAAACGAGCGACACCTGATTCTGCAAGGCTGGAAAAACGATGTCGTCCAGTGCCAGCTTTCGGTAGCCGCAGGGACGCAGTCAATTGAGAAGCTCGAAGTGAATCCAAGTGATTTGACAGGACCAAACGGAACCATCTTCAAGGACCAAATCCGGGTTTACCCCATTCAATCTGTCAATGCGGACGGCCAGGAAGCCAACGAAGTCCTGACCCATGAACCTGTTACCGTTGTGGCACCCAACACGCTCCAAAATTTCTGGATCCAAATCACGATTCCCAAAACAACCGTAGCTGGCAGTTACACCGGACAAGTAACCGTTGAAGGACAAACATTGGACCTGACCCTTGAAGTGGCCAATCAGACCTTGCCTGCCAAAACCGCATTCGATGTCGAGTTTTGGCAAAATCCCTTTGCTGTAGCCGAATACTATCAGGTGCCAATCTTTTCCGAAAAGCATTTTGAAATTCTCACCCCCCATATGGAAAAATACCGCGCAATCGGCGGTAATACAATTACGGCATCCATCGTGGAGGAACCTTGGGACGGTCAAACCTACAGCAAAAATGAAACCAAATTCCCGTCCATGGTGAACTGGACCAAAATGCCCAATGGCAAATTTGTATTCGATTACAAGTGGTTCGATCAATGGGTAGCTTTCAATAAACAATTGCACCTGGGCGATAAAATCGTTTGTTACAGCATTGTCCCTTGGAATAATAAACTTACTTATTTCGACCAAGCTAAAGCAGAACAAGCCTTTATTCCAGTAGAAGCAGAAACCGAATACCTGAAAGCCTGGGAAGCATTTTTGACAGACTTCATGCAACATCTCGAAGAAAAAGGCTGGAGCGATAACGTTTATATCGGTATCGATGAACGGGGAGTGGACCGGGTTCCATTTGATTTACTCGCTAAAATTACCGATTCTAAAGGCAATCGTTTCAAGACATCGGCGGCGATTGACGCAATCGACGAAAAGAAAGCAATCGCTTTACAGGTTGATGCGCTCTCTGTCGGCATTGTCGCTGTCCGCAAAAAAGTCAAAGAATTTGCGGAAATTCGCTCAGAAAGAAAAGCAAAAGGCTTACCAACCACTGTCTATTCCTGCATGGGACATGCTCCGGGTAACTTTTCCTTGAGTGCTCCGGCTGAAAGTTACTGGACCATTTTGTATGGGTACGCCCAAAACAGTGACGGATTCCTGCGTTGGGCCTATGATTCTTGGGTGGAAAATCCTTTGGAAGATAGCTCGCACCGCTTATTCGAGGCAGGCGACTGTTTCTTGGTTTTCCCTGATCGAAAAGACAGTGCGCACCCGAAACCACAGTCAAGTGTGCGTCTCGAAAGATTGGCGGAAGGCATCCGTGACGTCAACAAACTAATGATTCTGAAAAAAGACCCAGCGCTAGCCACAGAAATAAATGAAATGCTGGCAACCATCCCAGCTTACTATGAAGCAACGGAATTCTATTTGATGGACGCCGGGAAAGCGGCCGTTGCCAAAGATACGACCACGATCAAACAAAAAATCGCTGAATTGACAGCTGCATTCGCTGAGGAGGCCGTCCATTAATGAAAGAAATTGCATTGCCCAAACAATATCTGAGTGTCATTGAAAAAGCTCCTGGTACCGAACGCCAGTATCTGGGACAACCCGATATGGTGCTCTTGGATGATGACCAGACGTTACTTACCGTCTATCCGGCCGGACATGGCGCGGGACCAGTCATTTTAAAGGTCAGCCCAGATGCTGGGGAGACGTGGGAAGAAAGAACCGATACCCCCGCCTCTTGGCAAGGTTCCTTGGAAACACCGACGCTTTTTAAACTGAACGAAAACAAACTGATCTTGATTTGTGGTCGACCAAATTGGAAGGGGAACCAAAGCGGTGGCTGGCAAACCTCTCTTTCCCTTGATAATGGGGAAACCTGGAGCGAATTCAAAACGCACCACATTAATTTTTCGGACGGAAGCAAAAACTATACGAGTGTCGCGATGGCCAGCCTCATTGCCTTAAAGGATGGCAGGTGGTTGGGTGTTTACCATGACGAGCATTTCGTGAACTATAAAACCTATTTGAGCTTTGACGAAAACGAGAACGAACAGTGGAGCGAACCAGAACCTTATCTACAAACTTACCGTAATATTGAGGAAGCCTATCAAATCTGTGAAGTGGGCTTGTTCCGTTCGCCCGACAACAAAAGCATCGTGGCGTTGGGCCGTTCCCAATCACACCGGCATCCATCCGTCCTGTTCTTTTCCCATGATGAAGGAAAGAGTTGGACGGAACCGACTGATGTCCATCCTGGTTTACAAGGGGAGCGGCATAAAGCGATTTATGATCCGGTCACTAAGCGTCTGGTCGTGACCTTCCGGGAAATCACGCTCAACAGCGACTCACCTGAAGATTGGCTGGCAGGTGACTGGCTGGCCTGGGTAGGAACGTATGAGGACCTCGTCCAAAAACAACCCGGTGCTTTCCGCATCCGTCTGGCGGAAGACTGGACCAATACGCCGAAGTCAGGGGATACCGGTTATGCCGGCATCGTCGTCCAAAAAGATGGCACTTTTATTATGAACACCTATGGCCATTGGGATAAAGAGTTTTCCGAAAGTTGGCAAGGCGGCGTTTTGACAGACCTTTGCTACATTATCCAAGCCAAATTCAAGTTGGAGGAAATCGAAAATGTTTGAAATCAAAGATGACTTTTACCTCAATGATAAGCCCATCAAAATCATTTCCGGCGCGATTCATTATTTCCGCGTCGTACCGGAATATTGGGAGGACCGCCTTTTGAAATTGAAGGCGATGGGGTGTAACACGGTTGAGACCTATGTCCCCTGGAATGCGCACGAACCAGAAGAAGGTCAGTTTAACTTCGAGTGGATATTGGATATCCGAAGCTTTATCCAAACTGCCCAAAAAGTAGGGCTGATGGTCATTGTGCGGCCATCCCCGTACATCTGCGCCGAATGGGAATTCGGTGGTTTGCCGGCTTGGCTCCTGCAATATGAGGATATGAAGTTACGGGTTAACCATCCTATTTTCCTGGAAAAAGTCGACAACTACTTCCAGCGCTTGTTCCAGGAATTCGCCGACCTTCAAATCGAACAGGGCGGCCCGATTATCATGATGCAGGTCGAAAACGAGTACGGTAGCTTCGGCAGCGACAAAACTTATTTGAAGAAAGTCGCGCAAATGATGCGAAAATACGGCGCTACCGTACCCTTCGTGACCAGTGATGGCGCATGGAGTGACATGTTGAAAAATGGGACGGTTCTGGATGATGCCTACCCGACCGTTAATTGCGGCTCCAAACTAGTGGAAAGCATGCAGGAAGTCCGGAATTTCACCAAGAGTGAAGGCCCTCTGATGGTCATGGAATATTGGATTGGCTGGTTCGATGCCTGGGGGCGGGATCACCATACCCGCGATTTTGAAAGTGCCGCTCAGGAATTGGATGAAGCCCTTGAAATCGGCCACGTGAACTTTTACATGTTCCATGGTGGCACCAACTTTGGTTTCTGGAATGGATCCAACTATTACGAAACCCATTCGCCGGACACGACCTCTTACGATTATGACGCACCTTTGACCGAATGGGGCGACGTCAGTGAGAAATACAAAGCCTTACAGACTGTTATCAAAAAACATGCAACGGTGGAAGAAGTAGCTCTGCCTGAACCAATCAAGAAAATACATTACGGAACTTACCAAGTGACAAACAGCACCTCACTTTTTGCCAACCTGGAAAACTTGGCTGTGAAATCTGAGCACAGCTACACCTTGCCGATGGAAAAATTGGGCCAAAATTTTGGTTACGTCTTGTACGAAACGGATTTAGGTGAAGCCCGTGAAATCCATGATTTCAAGTTACTTGGGGCCAATGATCGCGCTCAAGTATTCGTGAACGATAAACACGTCTTGACCCAGTACGACCAAGAGCTGGGGACAGAAGCAACCTTCCCTTTGGCCGACGAAGAAAATCGTTTGTCGATTTTGGTGGAAAATCTGGGGCGGGTGAATTATTCTTCGGTCCTGAACCATCAACACAAAGGCATTAACGAAGGCGTCATCATGAACCGTGCTTTTTTGAGCGATTGGAATCATTATTCCTTGCCGCTGGATAATATTGACCAAGTCGATTTCACCAAAGCATACCAAGCCGGTTTGCCGAGCTTCCATCAATTCAAGGTTGAAATCGATGAAATAGGTGATACCTTCATCGATATGACTGGTTGGGGCAAAGGCGTTGTCTTCGTCAACGGCTTCAACCTCGGCCGCTTCTGGGAAATCGGGCCGCAATTCCGCCTCTATTTACCAGGGCCACTG
Organism: Jeotgalibaca sp. A122; assembly: GCF_052266715.1. NCBI lineage: Bacteria > Bacillati > Bacillota > Bacilli > Lactobacillales > Carnobacteriaceae > Jeotgalibaca > Jeotgalibaca sp. A122. Next base: position 121,290 of record NZ_JBQPRB010000003.1, read on the forward strand.
TTGAAACAAGGCGAGAACACAATCGTAATTTTTGAAACAGAAGGGGTCGTAAAAGACACGATTACACTGACGGATGTACCGCCATTCGAGAGACAATAAGGAGGAAATGACGAAATGGAACAATTACGCTTAGGTATTATTGGTGCTGGCTTTAGATGGAACATCACCGATTTTTGGCATCAACCAGAAGGACGGTCCATCATCACCGCACTGGCAGAAATCGATGAGACTGCCATGAACAAATTTAAAGCCAAATATCCGGATGAAGCTATTTTTTATACAGACGATTACCATGAACTATTGAAGCGCGACGATGTGGATGCGGTCGTCGTCTTGACCGAAGATTACAAGCACAAACAACAAGCCATCGATGTTTTACGAGCGGGCAAGGACCTGTATTTGGAAAAACCGATGGCCATTACAATTGAGGATTGTGATGAAATCATTTCGGTCTGGAAGGAATCCGGCCGTAAACTGATGATCGGCTTCAACATGCGTTACATGCCAATGTACGAAACGATGAAACAAGTGATAGACGACGGGACCATCGGGGAAGTGAAAGCCGTTTGGGTGCGCCATTTCGTTGGACGGGGCGGCATTTATTACTACCAGGATTGGCATCGCAACTCTAAATATACGAATTCCTTGTTGTTGCAAAAAGCTTCCCATGACATTGATGTGATTCATATGTTGACGGGCAGCTATGTGAAAAAGGTTTCCGCTTTCGGGAGTCTCGATTTTTACGACAAACCGGAGAATTTTGAAGCGGATGGTTTGACCCACCAAACCGCTGCGGAAATCGATGTCGAGGACAACAACGTTCTTATCATGGAATTGGAAAACGGCGTGAAGGCTTCCTATCTGCAATGCCATTTCACACCTGACTATTCCCGCAACTATGTGGTGATCGGCACAAAAGGCCGTCTCGAAAACGACGACGTCAATGATACCATCACCATCAAAACCCGTAATACCGATAGTCTGCACGACAAGAGCGACATCGTCATCCAGATGAAACCGACGCTCGGTGACCATGCCGGTGCCGACCCGCAAATTGCCAATGCTTTTGTGGAATACATTTTGGACGGTGTCGAACCAAAAGCTTCACCCCTTGATGGTCGCATGAGCGTGGCTGTTGGTGTCAAGGCGACCGAATCGGTCCGAAGCGGCGGCATCATGCAGGAAGTTCCGCAGTACTTGAGTCAGTTCGTTCCTCAATAAAGCCAAAAGACGATGCGAACCGGCATGCTGGTTGTGCATCGTCTTTTTTTGTTGACTTTCACAAGAGAGTATTTTAAACTGGTAATGACCAGTAGATACCAGACGATACCAGTCGGGTAATTAAAATCACACAAAACAAGAAAAGAGGGAATAGATGTTAGATAAAAATAGCCCCCACCCCTTATATTCCCAATTGATTGATGGCTTGATGGCGGAAATCGAAAAAAACTATCAACCAGATGAAAAAATCATGTCCGAACGGGAAATCTGCCAGACCTTTGATGTCAGCCGTACGACCGTCAGGCAAGCATTGGCCGAGATGGAAAATCTGGGCTACATTTATAAAAAACATGGCAAAGGGACATTCGTCTCGAAACGGTCGCAGGATCAGAAAAATTTGGCCGAAGCGTATAGCTTCACGGAGAGCATGAAGGCGATCAATAAAACGCCGCGCACCATCATCGCTTCCTTTGAAGAAATATCCGCCAACAAGCATATCCAGGACACCATGCAAACGACCAATGAAACCGTCTTTCGCCTGATTCGCATTCGCTTGGCGGATGATGAACCGATGATGTATGAAGTCAGTTACTTGCCGGTGGACATCTTTGCCGGCTTGACCTTGGAGAAAATACAAGGGAAACCTTTGTATGATGTTTTCAAGGAAGATTACCGCGTAACGATTCGTTACGCAGAAGAAGAATTTTCCGCTGGTATCGTGCGTGAAGTCGAAGCCGAGAATTTAGGCGTATCGGAAGATTCCCCATGTTTACGTATTAAGCGTCTTACTTACAACGACCAGGGCGAAATTATCGAGTACACACTCAGTGCCGCCCGGGCCGATCAATTCATTTACAAAATCAGCCACAAGCATGACCGAAACTAAAAAATGGAGGTTAGACAACCATGTTTGAAAAGAGCAAAGAAGCATTAGCGCATCTCGGTGCCGAAATCACCGTCCGTGAAATCAAGCAACAACCCGAACTCTGGCAGGAAGCTTTCGACTATTACCAAGCCAATGAAAGCCACATCCAGAATTTTTTAGAGAAAATAACCAAACACCATGAACGGGTTCGCGTCATCATGACGGGAGCCGGCAGTTCCGCTTATGTCGGCGATACCGTCCTGCCTTATTTAAAGAAAGTCGGAAATGAAGAAGCTTTCGACTTCCAGGCCGTGCCGACGACCAGTATCGTCAGCAACCCAAAGAGCTATTTCAAGAAAGACATCCCCACCATCCTGGTTTCTTTCGCCCGCAGCGGCAACAGCCCAGAGAGTGTGGCGAGTGTTTCCCTGGGCAAGCAAATTGTAGACGCTTTCTATCAAATCACGATTACCTGTGCTCCCGAAGGTAAACTGGCCCAGCAGGCAGCCGGAGACGAGGACAACCTGTTATTGTTGATGCCCGCTCTATCAAACGACCAAGGCTTCGCCATGACGGGCAGCTTCACTTGCATGACCTTGACCGCTAGCTTGGTATTCGACCCAGCAGACACCCGCACAAAAGAAAATCATGTGAAAACAATGATTGCCATGGGTGAGGAAGTCTTGAGTCGCGAAGAAGAAATTCAAGCCATCATCAATACTGATTTCAACCGCGTCGTTTACTTGGGTTCAGGAGAATTGGCGGGCATTGCGCGTGAAGTCCAACTGAAAATACTCGAACTGACTGCCGGAAAAGTGGCAACGGCCTTTGATAGTTCCTTGGGCTTCCGTCATGGACCGAAATCATTTGTGGATGAGAAGACGCTTCTATTCTTGTTTGTGTCCAACGATGCTTATACACGCCAATATGATGTAGATATGTTGGCAGAAATGAAAGCGGATCAAATTGCGCAAATGGTGTGTGGCGTGACGACCGGACCGACCAATACGACTGGAGTGAGCTTCACATTTTCAGACACCGGAACAACTTTACCGGATGCCTACCTGGCACTGCCTTATACGATATTTGGGCAAATCGTTTCATTATTGACCGCTTTGAAGGTTGATAACAAACCGGATACACCAAGTCCAACCGGAACGGTCAATCGCGTCGTTAAAGGCGTAACCATCCACGACAATCTGGACAGTAAGTGAGTGTGACCAACCATGAGATACGCACTAGCAATCGACATCGGTGGCACAAAAGTGGCAACCGGAATTATTTCCCAAGACGGTCACATCCTGAAACAGGCAACCGTCAAGAGTGATACCAGTAACCGGGAAAATATGTACCAATCCGTCAAACAAGCGATAGCAGACGTGATGACAGACGCGCCTGTCAGTTGGGACGAAATCGCAGGCATCGGGGCAGGAGTACCCGGGAAAGTAGACCCTGTAAAGGGGATTGCTGTTTACCAAAACAACATTCCTTGGCACAACTTCCCGATCCGGGAACGGCTGCAAAACGATTATCCCGTCCAAAACATTCAACTGGACAACGATGTTCACATGGCCGCTTACGCGGAGTGGAAACAGGCAGGTTTGGCACCGGATGCTTTGTTCGCTTATATCACCATCAGTACCGGCATCGCCTGCGCCATGCTGCAACAGGGGCGGTTCCTGAGGGGCGCCGGGTTTGCCGGGGAATTGGGCTTGCTTCCATCCCGTTGCCTCAACAAACGCGTAACCTTGGAACAAGCGACGGGTGGGCCGGCCATTCAACGCGTCGGCCAAGACCGCTACCAAGACCCAAGTATCACGACGAAAGAGGTCTTTGACAGATTCCAGCAAAATGAACCCATTGCGACGGAAATTGTGGCTCAAACCGCAGAAGCCCTGGCAGAGGGGGTTTACAGTCTGGTTTCGATCCTTGATCCCCATCACATCACCTTTGGCGGGAGTGTTGCGACACACAACCCCCAATTTATCGAATTGGTGAAGGAGAATCTGAGTGCTTGGGCCTTGCCGGACCAAAGACATATCCTGGAAAACATAAATATCAGCCAATACGCCAACTTATCCGGACTCGTTGGGGCAGGTCTGCGCGTGTTTGACACAATCAAATGAGAACGGGAGGATGAAATTATGCTTGTAACGGTCACGATGAACCCTTCAGTTGACATCTCCTATCCGCTCGCTACGTTACGTATCGATGAAGTCAACCGGGTTCAAAAGGTCACCAAGACAGCGGGGGGAAAAGGGCTGAACGTGGCACGGGTTGCCGCTGCTATGGACTTTCCGGTGTCAACCACCGGTATCATCGGTGGCACAATCGGGGACTACATCATGCACCAACTGGACAACCAGGAAATTGCGCACGATTTTCACCAGATTGACCAAGAGTCCCGCAATTGTATCGCCATTCTCCATGAAGGCAAGCAGACGGAAATACTCGAAGCGGGCCCAACGATTTCAGAATTGGAAGCGGATTCCTTTTTGACCCATTTCCAATCCCTACTCGCTGAACAGCCGGTTTCGGTATTGACCATTTCCGGCAGTTTGCCACAAGGGCTGACCGCGGAAACGTATAAAGAAATCATCCGCCTTGCCAACCAGGGAAACATCCCGGTTGTTCTTGATACATCAGGACCTACCTTGGTAGAAATTCTGGAAGACCACACCTTGAAGATAGCCGCCATCAAGCCGAATAAAGATGAACTGGCTGCCATCGAAGGAGGAGCAGGAGATGACCTGGTTTCACTTCTTGCGAAAGAGCGCTACGCCAATGTCGAGTGGGTCATCGTGACCTTGGGCAGCGCGGGGGCTTTTGCGAAACATCACGACCGCTATTACCAGGTACGTATCCCCAAAATAACGGTCGTCAATCCGGTCGGGTCCGGGGACGCCACCGTTGCCGGCATTGCCATGGCAATTTCCAAAGGCTTGAGTGACGAAGATTTATTGAAGACAGCCATGACCACGGGAATGCTGAATACAATGGAAGCAACCACCGGACACGTAAATAAAGATAATTTCGAGACATATTTCAGCCAAGTGACAGTTTCAGACAATTGAAAAGGGGTTTGACTATGCTAACTTTGACAAAAAACAAATTCGCACATCTCCAAAAATTATCCGACAACACCAATTTAATCAATGCACTTGCCATCGACCAACGGGGTTCCTTGAAAAAAATGATCGCCGAAAATAGTTCTGAAGATGTCGGTGATGAAGGCATCATCAATTTCAAGAGTGAAATTTCGCGGGAACTGACAAAATATTCCACCTCCATCTTATTGGATCCCGAATACGGCTTACCGGCTGCAGGTGTAAGGGATGAGCATGCCGGGTTGTTGATTTCCTACGAAAAAACGGGTTATGATGCCACCGAACCAGGCCGCCTGCCAGATTTACTGCCAAACTGGTCCGCCAAACGAATCAAGGAACTGGGCGCAAATGCTGTCAAGATTCTTCTCTATTACGATGTGGATGAAGGGGAAGAAATCAACGACATCAAGCACGCCTTCGTGGAGCGGGTCGGATCGGAATGTGTCGCGGAAGACATCCCTTATTTCCTGGAAATCGTGACCTACGATGCCAGCGATATGGATGTTAAATCGGCAGAATACGCCAAGGTCAAACCGCATAAAGTAAATGAGTCCATGAAAGTTTTTTCAGATCCCGCCTACGCGGTGGATGTCCTGAAAATGGAAGTCCCGGTCAACATGAATTTTGTGGAAGGATATGCCAAAGACGGCGAAGCAATTTACACGCGTGAAGAGGCACTGCAGTACTTCAAGGAACAATCCGATGCAACCCACTTGCCATTTATTTTCTTGAGTGCCGGTGTTTCTGCCGGTTTATTCCAGGAAACACTCCGTTTCGCCAAAGAAGCCGGCTCACAGTTCAATGGCGTTCTCTGTGGCCGTGCGACCTGGAAAGATGCGGTCGCTATCTATGCCCGCGACGGCAAGGAAGTTGCCCAAGAATGGATGCGTACAGAAGGCAGAAAAAATATGGAAGACTTGAACCTGGCTGTTGCAGAATCCGCAACACCTTGGACTGAGAAAGTCACCGTCATATAATAGCGAGCATCCAAACTCAAGTTTGGATGCTTTTTTAGATGGACAAGAGAGCCTCCCGTTACGATTGACAACATATGTCTTTCAAGTTAGACTTTAAATATAAAGAATGCGCTTACATTTATTGTTTTTAAGGCTTTTGTCAAAAATATAGTTGCTGCGTTTCGGATTGTTTCCGAAAAAATCCGAAACGTTTTCACTTGCTAATTTCTGCTGCCATGTGTCCGGAAGAAGCGGTATATTTTTCATCTGCTTAGACAAAAATCATAAAGGAGCGGTTACTGATGGGAGACAAAATTAAGAAAGCTTTGGCATTAGGTTTGGTGAGCGTATTTACGTTGGGAGCCTGTAATCAAACTTCGGAAACGGAATCTAGTGGAGAGGTTGGGACAACCTCTACGGATGAGAAAGTGACCATTCGAATTGGAACGTGGGAGGGTGGCGATGGTCAGAAAATGCAGGAAGAAATCGCTGCCGCTTATATGGCTGACAACTCAAACGTCGAAATCATTGTTGAAAGTGTCCCGGATAATTATGGTACGAAATTATTAACGCAAATCGCAGGTGGCGATGCCCCAGATATTTTCCAAATAGGTGATGGTGATGTCAGTATGTTCCAATCCCGTGGCGCCTTGGAAAATCTCACCCCTTACATGGAGGGTGACAATGGCCTCAACATGGATGACTTCTTTGGTGAAGTATTGGAAGTCGGAAATATTGATGGCAATTACTACACCATGCCGAAAGATTATTCCACCTTTGCGATTTATTATAATAAAGATTTATTTGATTCAGCGGGAGTTGATTACCCGACTAGCGACTGGACTTGGGAAGAATTCTATGACATCGCACAACAACTGACTATCACCGAAGACGGTGAAACAACCCAATGGGGAACACGTTTACCTGGTGCCAGCAACCGTGATATCCTACCATTGATTTATGCATACGGTGGCGACATCATCGCTCCAGAAGGGGACACGGTCTTGGGTTATATGGATAGCGATGAAACGACCCAAGCACTGACATTCTTCGATGAAATGATTCGTTCCGGTGTGGCCCCTACTTCAACCCAAACCGAAGCCTTACAAGGGTCAGACCTTTTCCTTTCTGAAAAAGTGGCGATGAGCCCGACCGGTATTTGGCCAACGCAAAGTTATATTGATGAAGGTATGAACTTCGGTGTTGTGGAAGTGCCGGGTGGCGATTCCGGCCAGTTCTCGACTATCTATTATGCTGGCTACGGTATCTATTCCAACTCCGACATCAAGGATGAAGCGTGGGACTATTTGAAATACTTGTCAACTGAAGGCCAAAAGACGTTTGCAGAACACGCGCTTTCCGCTTATGTTCCGGCAGCTGAAGAAGCTGGACAAACGGAAGATCCATACCGTGGTGTTTTTGTTAAAAGTGTGGACATGATCAAGATGTTCCCTGAACGTCTTAACCCTGCCTTCAACAGCACAGCCGGTGCCCGCTTTAATGAAGTTTTGAGCGAAATTGTGGGAACAGGTAATAAGGGCAACCTTGATATCGCCGAACTTCTGGATAATGCCGCCGAAAATGGCCAATCCGAAATGGAAACCGAAATGGAACAATAACCACTGATACTAGAGGAGCATTGTCGCTTCTCTAGTATTTCGAATGTCCAAAATAGAAGGAAGGGATCAAGATGCAGCACGAACGGAAAAAAAGAAAAGTAACAAATAATCAGCGGAAATACATTGCTTTTTATGTGTTGATATCACCCTGGATCATCGGCTTTTTAGCATTCGTATTGATCCCCATGGTTATTTCTTTCCTCATGAGTTTTACGAGATGGGATTTGTTGACTGAGCCGAAGTGGATTGGTTTTGATAATTACATCAATTTATTCAAGGATCGCCTTTTCTATCAGTCGCTGAAAATAACCTTTGTTTATTCCATATTCGCCGTTCCCCTGCAACTCATCTTGTCTTTGGCCGTAGCATTGTTACTGAACCAAATTACATTAGGAGCCGGGGTTTTTCGTACCATTTATTACATTCCCGTCGTCGTCTCAGGGGTTGCGGTCATGGTTCTGTGGGTCTATATTTTTAATCCGGAAATTGGATTCATCAATCAAGTATTGAGCCTTATCGGCATCAAGGGACCGGGCTGGATTTATGATGAGGATTGGGCGATGACATCCCTGATAATCATGAGCTTATGGAATATCGGTGGGACGGTTATTATTTGGTTGGCCGGCCTTTCAGGTGTTTCCAAAGATCAATACGAATCTGCGGAACTTGATGGGGCAACCAAAGGACAACTTTTTTGGTATGTGACCTTGCCGGCTTTGACGCCAACATTGTTCTACAATTTAATCATGGGAATCATTGGCGCCTTGCAGACATTCAGCCAAGCCTACATCATGACAGATGGCGGTCCGAACTATAGTACCTTGTTCTACAATTATTATTTATGGGTGAACGCCTTCGAAAATTTCAAGATGGGCTATGCTTCGGCGATGGCGTGGATCCTCTTTATCATCATCATCCTGTTGACCTTGATTGTATTCAAATCTTCCGACACCTGGGTTTATTATGAAAATGAAGGGAAGTGAGCACGATGCCATACAAAATCACCTATAAGATGTCGCGAGTGGTATGGAAAACATTTGTGTGGATTGTGCTTTTGCTCGGGGCTGTCATTACCCTGATTCCCTTTTTCTGGATGATTTCTACCGCCTTAAAGACGAATACGGAAGTCATGCGTTTTGACATGGTATGGTGGCCGGAGGAACCGAAATGGTCGAACTTCATCGAATCTTTCACCACCTTGCCATTCGGGAAATGGACTATGAATACGATTTTTATCACCGCACTGACGATTATCGGGACACTGATTTCCAACACGTTGGTTGCTTACGGTTTTGCCCGTTTTCGCGTGAAAGGGAGCCGCTTTTTGTTTTTCGTGGTTTTATCCACAATGATGCTGCCGGGAACGGTTACCATGATTCCCATGTTCGTTATTTTCCGGGAACTTGGCTGGATCAATACGTTTTATCCCTTGATTGTGCCCTCCTTCTTCGGGAATGCAACGTTCATTTTCCTGTTGCGCCAATTCTTTATGACCATTCCGGAAGAACTGGAAGAATCCGCCATGATTGACGGTTTGGGAACCCTGGGGATTTTAGTCCGCATTATTCTGCCCCTCACCTTGCCGGCTTTGACTACTGTCGCCATTTTCCAATTTAATGGTGCCTGGAATGATTTTATGGGGCCATTGATTTACTTGAGTAATCCAGACGACTTTACCCTCGCCCTCGGGATAAATTTCTTTAAAGGGGAAAACAATCAAGTGCAATGGAACTATTTGATGGCTGCTTCGGTCATATCCATGTTGCCATCCCTCATCATTTTCTTCTTTGGGCAAAAGTACTTCATTAAAGGTATTAACTTGTCCTCTGGTATAAAAGGGTAGGTGTATCATGGTTAAATTAGACGATTTGCGCGAACAGAGAATGAACCCCGATAAACGGCAATTCGTGACACCTGGTAACAAATTGTATATGGTCGGAGCCCAAGACGGCAGTTTCCAGGCTTTCGGACACCATATCCCCAATGAAATGGGTGGGATTTGGATGCATCCGATTAAGCTTTTGGATGGCTTTTGGCTTGGATTCAAGGAGGAGCAAATCGAATGGTTGTCTGAGGCAACGACTTTTGTGAACTACCCTTATTACAACGAGCACATTTATGAAAAACAAAACCTCACCATCATCCGTCGCCAATTTGCTCCGGATGCCATTCCCGGATTGATCGTGAAGTATGAAATTAAAAACAAAACCAACCTACCTCAAGAGCTGGTGATCAATTGGCTCACCCGTACCGATTTGAGCCCGGTTTGGTTTGCGGATGCGAAAGGCATCACACCGAACGAAGACCTTATCCATATCAAGCACAACCAAGTTTTCGTGAAGGACAGCGGGCATGATTGGTATGTGGGGATTCAGGTCGATGTTCCACATCCGGCCATTACCTGTGGTTTCGAGTTGCAGGCAACGGACCTGGTATATGGGGCCGGTTCGGGTATCAATTGGGAATTTCCTTTCCAGATTGCTCCTGGGGAAACGAAAACATTGGTGATCCGAATTGCGGGTTCGCTCGTTTCCGAAAATGCTGTTGCTGAAACATTGGCAGAGTTGGGGGATACGGAAGGTCTTTTTAGACGCAAGAAGAAATATTACGAACAAATCATTGAAACAAGCAATTTACATATCCCGGATAAAAACCTGGAGAAAATATATGCCTGGGCCAAATGCCATCTCGCCTGGTTGACGCTTAACAATAGTTTTATGGCAGGTTTACCAGAGTATGCCTGGTGGTTCGGGACGGATAGTGCCTATACCGTCCTGGGGGCATTACCGGCTGGTTTCCATGAAAGTTCCAAAAGTACTTTGGATTTAATCGGAGAAATTTCCCGTAATTACAATAAAAATGGCAGAATCATCCACGAAGCAAATACGTTCGGAGTAGTAGGTAATGCAGGAAACACCCAGGAAACCGCCCAATTCATCGTCGCTGTATATGAAGTTTTCCGTTGGACCGGCGATCAGTCGTGGCTCGAATCCCATTATTCCGCCATTAAAGAAGGAATCAAATGGTTGATGATTGAAATGGATCCGGATCAAGATTGTTTTCCTGACGGGTACGGCATTATCGAAATTCTAGGTTTGAACGCGGAACTCATCGATACCGCCACTTATGCCTGTTTAGCCCTGAAAGCAGCCGCAAAAACGGCACGATTATTCAACGACCATCTTGATGCCAAGCGCTACCGCCAATTGTCCGACGAATTACAGCATAAAATCCGTACGGAATTTTGGATGGCAGAACAAGGCCTGTTTGGAGATTTCCGTATTTCCGGTGATAAGTTGCACCGAACCATCGATAATTTCATCACCCAAGAAAAATCAAAAACAGAATCATCACGTATCCGTTACTACAAAGAAGTGCAACAGCTACTGGTACAAACGGGAATGGATCAAGAAATACGTGAACGCACCTGGAATTTCAAAAACTGGATTATCAATACGCCGTTTGCGACCCGGATAGCAACTGTAAAACAAGCAGAGGAGGCCTTGCCACAACTTAATTCCGACACCTATATTGGGGAATATGGCATGTATTTATCCGGCCTTGGAGCAAGCGTTGAGAAATCCATCATGACGATTTCGACCGGTGTCCAGATCCAGGCGAACATGCAGTACGGGAAGACGGCCGAGGCGTTTCAATTAGTAAAGAAAATGGCCGCGACATTCAACCAGTATCTGCCCGGTTCCATCACGGAAATGTCACCTGATTACGGTTGTTTTGTTCAGGCTTGGACCGCCTATGGGATGCTGAAGCCTTTCATTTCCGGCTTTGCCGGTATCCATCCGGAAGCGTATTTAAAGAGCATTTATCTGAATCCACAGCTGCCGGCAGAATGGGACAAGTTGGTATTGGAAAAAGTCAAAATCGGCTCAAACAGTTTGGATTTTGACATCGAACGCGATGCAAAAGGTTATACCGTTACTATTAAATCACTAGAACGCGAGTGGAAATATAGAGGTCCGGATACGGTCACGATCAAGATGAGGGAGGAGTAAAACATGTTAATCAGGCGCATCATGCCCATTTTTCAATGGTTTTCGAAATATGTCTTATTGAGCCTGTTGATCGTTTTGGGCATTGTTTTGGGACTTGGTGTATTGGGATTATTTCCTTCCCTGTATGCGGCCAGTTCCGTCTGCCAAGAATGGCGCACCCGTTCCGATCTCCCTGTTATCCGGTACTACTGGCAAGCTTATAAAACAAAGTTCTGGTCCAGCCAGAAATACGGTTATTTCGCATTGTTCATTACCCTTGTTGTGGCCAGCAACGTGCTTTACTGGAATCAACTGGCGGTACCATTTGCCGCGGTTGGAAAGTATACCTGGTTCTTCCTACTACTGCTTGTTTCAATCAGCAATGCCATGATTTTACCGACAGCTATTACCAACCAGTTCGATGTAAGAGAAACACTGCAGCTGTTTGCGCTCAGTTTAAAAAATCCCATCCGGCACATTGTAATCCTATTCGGATTGGTCCTCTTGTATATAGCCTTGGTTTTCTTACCCGGAATTATGCTGTTTTTGATATGGGGTCTCATGGTCCATTGGATAAATTACCACAGTGAGTTTTCCTGAGTGATAATAAGGAAGATTGGAAAGGAAGATTCGATGACTAAAAAAATGCAGCCCGTTCTGGCTTACAATACCGGTGAAAAAGATGATAAGAGCTGGATCATTACCGAAACACGTTTTTCGAATACATCGCTCGGCAAGACCGAAGCCATTTTTGCCCTAGGAAACGGCTACATGGGGCTTCGATCCGCCTCCGAAGAAAAGTATCCGTTTGAAAAAAGGGGCTTTTTTGTAGCCGGTACCTTTAATAAATTCCCCGGTCCCCAGGAAGTCAGTGAACTACCAAATGCAGCCGATTTTCTCAACATGGAAATGTATCTGAACGGACAACGCTTCGACCTGTCCATGGGAAAAATTTATGCCTATGAAAAAAGCCTGCATCTTAAAAAGGCTGAACTAACCAGGACCATCCTTTGGGAAACACCGCAAGGGGAGCTTTTTTCATTGGAGTTCAGACGCTTCGTGTCGTTGGCGGACAAACATGTGGTGGGACAAAAAGTGACCATCATTCCTTTGAGCAATGCCGCAAAAATAACGGTAGAATCCGGCATCGATGGCCAAGTCACCAACAGCGGGACCCAGCATTTCAAAGAAGGAAGCAAAAGACTATTGAAGAATCGGATATTGAAGTTGGAACAGGAAACGACCGCTTCCGGAATCCGTTTCGTCCACTTCAGCAAACATCAATTCAGGAAAACAACCCCAATCCTGGATCCTAATCATCAGGTGGTCATGAAACGGCGTGCGGTCCATCAACACTTCAAAGCGATTACGGTTGAACAAAACGAATCACTGACTATTGAAAAAATATCGGCAGTTTATACCAGCCTCGATAAGGACAACGCCACTGAGTGGGTAGAACAAGCCCAAACAGGGTTTGAAAGAATCGACACTTATGATGCATTATTTGAAGAGCATGCCCAACAGTGGCAGAAAATCTGGCAAATGTATCCAATCGAAATTCAAGGGAAGGACTTTGATCAATTGGCGGTCCGCTTTGCCATCTACCATCTTGTTTGCATGACCCCATCCCATGATCGTCGCATGAGTATAGGGGCAAAAGGACTGACTGGGGAGCGCTACAAAGGGCACGTTTTTTGGGACACAGAAATTTTCATCTTGCCATTTTATATCCTGACTTATCCGGATATGGCGCGGCAGCTACTGGAATATCGCTGGTTGTCATTAGACGGTGCTCGAAAAAAGGCACGTGACAATAATTATGAAGGAGCCATGTTCCCATGGGAATCGGCTTGGGTAGGTGAAGGTGAAGTCACACCCCTTTTCGGTGATGCGGACGTGGTGACGGGGGAAGCAACGCCGGTATGGTCAGGATTTGAAGAACAGCATATCAGTGCCGATATCGCCTTTGCGGTCTGGCAATATTATGAATATACACATGATGATGCATTTATGGATGCATATGGTTACGAACTTATCTTGGCCACCGCCATTTTTTGGCAATCACGGCTAGAATGGAACGACCAAAAATCCCGTTATGAAATCAACCGTGTCATCGGACCAGATGAGTACAAGGAACATATTAACAACAATGCCTTCACTAATTATATGGCGCATTGGAATATGCAAAAAGCGACGGAAATCTACCACCATCATTTGAAACCGGAAGTGAAGTTGCGCCTTGAAGAAAATTGGCAACTGAGCCATTACATGGCAAAAATCGAGAATAAGCACCATAAATTGTATTTACCCCAACCGAATACTGTGGGCATCATTCCGCAAGATGATACTTATTTATCAAAAGAAATCATTGATTTGGGTCCTTACAGGAAGGTCATTGCTAGCTTACTCAACACCTACAACATGGAGCAGGTCAATGCGATGCAAATTTCGAAACAGGCCGATGTCCTGATGTTGTTATACCTATTGGGGGATCAATTCTCTGATGAAATAAAACTGGCCAATTGGACCTACTATGAACCAAAAACTTTGCACGACTCATCCTTGAGCAAATCCGCCCATAGTCTTTTTGCGGCTACTCTTTGTGAAACGGAAATAGCCTATGCCATTTTCAGTGATGCGGCCCGCATTGATTTGGGCCAGGACCTGGCGTCCAGTGATACCGGTGTCCATGCTGCTTCGCTGGGAGGTATTTTGGAAGCAGTACTCTTTGGGTTCGGTGGTATCCAGATTAAGCAGGGAGAGTTGCATATCGAACCACAACTCCCAGCGGCTTGGCAAAAATTATCCTTCCGATTTTATTGGCGTGATTGCCCACTGCAACTGACTATTGAATCTAATCGCACCTTGGTTCGTAACGATTCTGCAGATATTGTTCAGTTCAAAAACGGCGGCCGCCTGATAGAATTGGCACCAGAAAAAACGGTCTTTATTCATTAGAAGAACAGCCTCTAACTTTACTTGCATTCACTATCAAAAAGGCATAAGGTAAACATATGATTGCAAGCGCTCTCTTGTGGCGGGTGCAAGAGTAAATTAAAGAAGAAAGGAGGAATAATAATGCCGAATATCTTATTGACAAGAATAGACAACCGGCTGGTGCACGGGCAAGTAGGTGTGACTTGGACAACTTCAATCGGGGCCAATTTAATTGTCGTGGTCGATGATGAAGCAGCGGCTGATCCGCTGCAACAACAATTGATGAAAATCACGGCTGATTCTTATGGAGTGGGAATTCGTTTCTACACGGTGCAAAAATGTATTGAAGTAATTGGTAAAGCGATTGACCGCCAAAAAATCTTTATCATTTGCAAAACGCCATTGACAGTGAAACAGCTTATCGATGGCGGAGTACCGATTAAATCTGTGAACGTCGGAAATATGCATTATTCTGAAGGCAAAGATAAACTCAGCAATAAGGTGTATGTTGACGATAAAGATTTGGAAAATTTAAGATATATCCAGTCGAAAAATGTCGATGTCTTCATTCAAGATGTACCTGGAACACCGAAGATGGATATCTAATAAGGGAGTGAGGAAATGGAAATTACTTTACTTGGTGGCATATTGGTTGCATTGATTGCGCTTATCGGTGGTTTGGACTTTTGGCTGGAATCTTTCTTTATTTTTAGACCCATCATTATGAGTACACTGACGGGGTTGGCCTTGGGTGATTTGCAGACGGGCTTGATCGTTGGTGGGATATGTGAATTGACCTTTGCTGGACTTACTCCTGCGGGCGGTACGCAACCGCCGAACCCGATTCTTTCAGGGGTCATGGCAGTGGTAATCGCCCATACAACCGGACAATCACCGACAGCCGCGGTTGCCTTATCCTTGCCGTTCAGTTTCTTGATGCAATACATCGTCTTATTCTTCTATTCAACTTTCTCCTTGTTCATGCCACGTGCCGACAAAGCAGCCGCTGAGGCAGACACCGACTCTTACTACAGAATTAATATCTTACCAATGATTATCGTCAGTATAACCTACGCTGTTATTGTATTTCTTTCCGCTTACGTGGCCCAGGAGCCGATGAAAGCCTTGGTATCATCAATGCCAGAATGGCTGACCCATGCTTTTGAAATCACGGGAGGCGTGTTGCCGGCGATCGGGTTTGCCATGCTTCTGAAAGTCATGTTGAAGGGGAAATATGTCCCTTATTTACTGATCGGATTCTTGATTGCTACCTTCCTCGATTTCGGTAATATTTTACCGGTAGCAATTGTCGGATTAGCCTTTGCTCTCATTGCATTTTACCAAGGAAAAGAGAACCTGGAAATGAAACCTCATTACAGCGCGACTCAATCCACGAATGGAGATGAATTTGAAGATGGCATCTAATTTGACTAAACCAGAAAATAAAAAAGTATTAACCAGAAGTGATATTACGAAACTCGGTTACATGTCCAACTTTCTGCAAATCAGTTTCAACTATGAAAGAATGCAAGCCGGTGGTTGGCTGTTCTCGATGTTGCCGTTCTTGAAAAAGATTTACAAAGATGACAAGGAAGGTTTATCACTCGCGATGCGGGATAACTTGACCTTCATCAACACCAGTCCGCCACTCGTATCCTTCCTGATGGGCTTGCTTTTGTCCCTGGAAGAAAGTAAACAGGATCGTTCTATTATTAACGGGTTAAAGAACGCACTTTTTGGTCCGTTGGCCGGGATTGGTGACGCCATTTTTTGGTTTACGGTGCTACCGATAGTAGCTGGGATTTCCTCCTCCTTTGCGATGCAGGGCAGTGTACTTGGTCCAATCCTGTTTCTTGTGGTTTATCTCATTATCTTTTTTGCAAAAATTCCTTTAGCACATCTCGGCTACGGTTTGGGAACCAAAGCGCTTGACTGGATCCAACAATACTCGTCCATCATCTCCAACGCCGCAACCATCCTTGGGGTGACCGTAGTAGGTGGCTTGATTGCAAGAACCGTGCATATCAATATCCTTTCGACTTTCGAGTTTATTGAAGGACAAACATTCTCCCTTCAGGAAAATTTCCTGGATTCCATTTTACCGAATCTCCTGCCCATCGCTTATACCTTGCTTTTGTATTGGGCTCTGAAGAAGAAAAATGTTAACCCGGTTTGGTTGATACTGGGTACCTTTGTCCTGGCGCTACTATTTTCATATCTAGGAGTATTGTAGCCATGAAAAAAATCATTGTGACAGGTCATGGTAACTATGCCACCGGAATAAAGAGCGCGATGGAGATGCTATCGGGTCCCAACGCAGATTTCTTTTACCTCGACTTTCTTGATGGCGATTCCGAGGAAACCTTGTCGGCAGGTATGAAAGAAATCCTCGAAGCAAATAGCGGAGAAGATAGCTTGATTTTTTGTGATTTGGCAGGTGGGACCCCGTTCAAAGTCGCAGCGACGCTAGCCCGTGAGAACGAACAGATTGAAGTGGTTGCCGGAGCCAATCTAGGATCTTTGTTGGAAATACTGTTTTCCAAAGACAATTTTGAATTGAAAGAATTAGCTGGAAATATCGTCGCATCCAGCCGCAGATCGACCATGCGGTTTGAAAAAAATCCTCCGCCAGTCGATGGCGAAGAAGGGGAAGGTATTTAAGCAGAAAAAGAAGTTCCCTCATTTTTGAGCGAACTTCTTTTAATTTCGGAACTAAAAACTGATATTAAGCCGTCTAGTTCCGACTTTTTTTTAAAATCGGAACTAAAACAATAAATCTCCCATCTTACTTCCGACATTTATCATCAGAATAGCTTGTTTAAAAAAACGTTTGAAGTATAGTGGTAGGGATGGAAGTATTTGAATGAAGGAAGTGGAAACTTGCGTATCAATAAGTATATCAGTGAGGCGGGCAAGGCTTCGCGGCGCGGCGCTGATAAGTTGGTTACTGAAGGGCGCGTAACGATTAATGGAAAACGAGCGGTTATCGGCAGTCAAGTCGAACCTGGCGACGAAGTAAAGGTAGACGGCAACCATATTTTTGTAGCGCAAAATTATGTCTATATCGCTTTGAATAAACCCGTTGGTATTACAAGTACAACGGAAAAAGGAGTCAAAGGAAATATTGTTGATTTGGTCAACCATTCCTTCCGCGTTTTTCATATCGGACGCTTGGACAAAGATTCAGAAGGGCTGATTCTTCTCACCAATGATGGTGATATCGTAAATGAGATTCTGCGTTCAGAGAATCGTCACGAGAAAGAGTACATCGTTTCGGTGGATCGTCCGATAAATGCTGAATTTTTGAAGAATATGTCCGAAGGTGTGCATATCCTGGGTACAAAAACTTTACCCTGTAAGGTTACGCAGCTATCCAAATATGAATTCCAAATCGTATTGACACAAGGATTGAATCGCCAAATCCGTCGTATGTGCGAAGCTTTGGGATACAATGTGTACCAATTAAAGCGACTACGCATCATGAATATTCACCTCGATAAATTGCCAGTCGGACAATGGCGTTACTTATCAAAAAAAGAAAAAAATAAATTATTCCAAGAATTGGATTACGAAGCAAAAGAGTGGTAAAACGACACAAGAAGGCTGGTTATATTGTTGATAAATCGACAATATAGCTAGCCTTTTTATTTTATCCCGTAATGCTTTTTCGCATAAATCACCAAAAACCCAAAAATTATTTGCCAGCTAATAACTCCCATCAGAAAAGGATGAGTTTAACTTGAGTATTGAAAACGTTGATTTTTCCAATTAACCGTTACATTGTATCTAACGATATCAAGGATGTTTTCAGTATTCCTTTTATATGACTGAATTTAGAAAAGTAGGGAGCAAGATGTTGTTTAATTTTAGACAATAATTAAAAAAACACAAAAGTAAGAATCAGATTTTAATTTCTTATAGTAAATTATAAAGTGAATAATTCGAGTTACATTTATTTATTAACTTTAAATTTTTCCAGTTCAAGTACCAGAGTATCTAAATCCACATTGTTTTCCAATGAAAAAGCCGAAAAAAAGCAACCCTCAACCATTGCGACATCAAATACCATGATTTCTTTATTTAATTTTTTCATTTCTTCTTTTAGCAACTTTAACCCTATTTTTGAACTACCTAAATCATAAAAACTTAGAAAATTTGAATGTTCAAGACGGCTTACATTATTTTTAATATCTTCGTAATTCGTTCCTAAGCGACCATCTTCCGTTCCACCGAATGCATAAACAGGGACATTAGGTGCAAAACCCGATAATAATTCTTTTATACCGGAAGCTATCTTTTCAGTATGTGAAATAACTAGAATAGCATTAACCATGGATTGTTTCACTCCAAACACAGTATTATTACTTAAAAATTCTACGCCTCAATAAGCTTGACTCCATTATCTTTGATGATTTGTTGCATAAAATTATTCGGTATTTTATCTGTAATTATATAGTTAAAGGTATCTAAATCGGTTAATTTATAAAAAAAGCTTTTGTTTAACTTATTAGAATCACATAATAATAGTTTGGAGCGGGAATTTTTAATCATTTTTTGTTTAATCATCGCTTGAGGTTCGTTGGCCTCATAGACACCATCGCCATCCAACCCTCTACAAGAAATGATGCTCAAATCAACCTTGTAAGTAGATAACGACTCATTTGCTTTAGCGCCTACAGTGGATGATGACCCAGGGAATAAACTTCCGCCGATTAAGATAGTTTTTAGGTTTTTATTTTTTGATAAATCTAATGCAGTTTGGATACCATTTGTGACAATCGTTAAATCTTTAAATTGGTTCAGATAGGGAACTACAAATTTGACGGTGGTGCTTGAATCTAAAAATAAAGAGAAGCCATCTTCAATAAACGTTGATGCCATATCGGCAATTCTTCTTTTTTCTATCTGGTTTTGGTGATCGCGGTGTGTATATGTTGGTTCACTAGTGGATTCTTGAGGTAACATCGCTCCGCCATGGGATCTCATTATAAGATTCTCTCTTTCCATCTCAACGAGATCTCTTCTAATAGTCGCTTGGCTGACAAATAGACTGTCACAAAGCTCTTGGGTAGAAATGAACTTTTTGTTGTTTAATAAATCTAAAATTGTGTTTTTTCTTTCAATTGGTAGCATATGAATCTCCTAATAATTTTTTTATTTGCTCCGAAACGAACAATGAAAGCGCTCTTCCGATAATATACTACTAATATAAAAAATGTACAATGACATAAACGTAAGTGAAATTGGCATATTGTTATAAAATACAGAAATTATCATTTGAGCGAATTTGAACAAAAATGAACAAGTAATCCATCGAAAACGATTACATTTCAACAGTACGATCAAGTATAGAAATGTAATCGCTTAAATGGTAAATTTTCTACAGAGCAAATATTCGGAGGTGAAGAAATGAAAGGGGTATTAGCATTCGATTTAGGAGCTTCCTCAGGAAGAGCGGTCTTAACCACCCTAGAGAATCAAAAAATGGTGATAAAAGAGGTTAACCGATTTTCAAATTATGCTATTGATAGCAACGGAAGTTTAAGATGGGATTTTGAATTTATAATGGATGAAATATATAAATCAATCAAAAAAGCTGAGCAATTAGGTGATTTTGATAGTTTGGCAATTGATACCTGGGGGGTAGATTTTGGATTACTTGATAAAAACGGAGAATTGATTGAAAATCCCTACCATTATAGAGACAAGAGAACTAATGGTTCTTTTTCCAAGATTAAAGAAATTATTGATCCATTATCTTTGTACCAAAAAACAGGCATTCAAAATATGGAAATCAACACTTTATTCCAACTTTACACACTAAAAAATCAAAAACCAAAAATTTACGACAGAGCGGAACATCTTTTGATGATGCCAGATTTAATCAATTACTACTTAACGGGATCGATTAAAACAGAGAGAACAATTGCCTCTACAACTCAATTATATAACCCCACAAAACAAAATTGGGATTATGGATTAATTGAAAAACTAGGTTTTAAAACAAGCATGTTTCCTGAAATTATCGATCCAGGCAATGTAGTCGGACGATTGAAAGATTCTATAGTTGAAAAATTGGGTGTATCTAATAAAAAGGTTATTGCGATAGGATCTCATGATACAGCAAGTGCGATTGTCTGTACACCTTTTAACAACAAAGAAACTCTATTCTTGTCGTCGGGCACATGGTCACTAATTGGGACACAGCTTAATGAACCAAATATTTCTGAAAATACTTATTATAATAATTTGTCAAATGAAACTGGTGTGGATAATAAGATAACGTTGTTGAAAAACATTACTGGTCTTTGGTTAATTCAGGAAGCCAAAAAACAGTTTGAAAGAGAAGGTAAAAATTACACCTTTGACGATATTTCCCAAATGGCAAAAAATGCGAAATCTGTTGAATGCTATTTTGATACTGATTTAGCAGAGCTGACAGTTCCAGGAGACATACCAAAAAGAATCAGGCTACTCGCCAAAAAAACAAATCAGGATATTCCTTTAAGTGATGGAGAAATAGTAAGGGTAATTTACGAAAATCTTGCTTTAAAATATCGTACAGCTTATGAAGAGTTATGCGACAGCGTCGGTAAATATTTTAAAGATATATACATAGTCGGTGGCGGAGCAAATGCAGATTTTCTTTCCCAATGTACAGCTAATTCATTAAATTTAAATGTAATTTCCGGGTTTACTGAGGCAACAGCTTTAGGTAATAGCCTAGTGCAGATGTTAGCTATGAATGTTATTGAAAGCTTGGATAATGGTAAAGCTATCCTAGCAAATTCATTTGAAACAAAAACATTCTCACCAGAAGACAATGAAAATTGGGAAACAAAGTACTACAACTATAAACAAACTTTAAGTGGAGGCGTGAAAATTGGTAAATAAATTAGTTCTAAATGAAGCCGCATATTTCGGTTCAAATGCTAGAAATGAAATTCCTAGAATAATTAAGGAACATAAATTTAAAAATGTTTTAGTAGTAACACAAAAAGAATTAATTGACTTGGGTGTTGCGACTAAAGTTACTGAATTATTGAGTCAGCAAGGAATTAATTATTCAATTTTTGATGAAGTACAAGAGAATCCAACAGTATCGAATGTTAAGGCAGGAATTATAAAAGCTAAAGAAATTTTAGCTGATGTGATTGTCGCTGTTGGTGGTGGGTCTGCTATTGATACTGCTAAAGCCATTGGTGTGGTTTTAACCAATCCTGAGTTTGAAGATATAACAAGTTTGGAAGGAGCGGTTACCAATAATCGCTGTATTCCAATCATCGCAGTATCCACAACATCTGGGACTGCTGCAGAAGTAACGATTAACTATGTAATTACAGATGAAGAAAAACAAAGAAAATTTGTTGTTGTAGATCCAAACGACCTTCCTATTGTCGCAATTATTGATACCGACTTAGTAACAAGTATGCCGAAATCATTAGCGGCCTTTACAGGAATGGACGCCTTGACCCACGCCGTGGAAGGATACATTACAAGAGGTGCTTGGGAAATTACAGATGCATTGCACTTACATGCTATTAAATTAATTGGAGAAAATCTAAGAGATTCAGCGCTTAAAGGATCAAAAGAAGCGAGAGAAAAAATGGCTATTGCTCAGTATGTTGCAGGGATGGGATTCAGTAATGCTGGATTGGGAATCGTACACTCAATGGCTCACCCGCTAGGAGCTGTATATGGCATTGCTCATGGTGCAGCTAACGCAGTACTTTTACCATATGTCTTAGAATTTAATGCGGATGCAACGGGCACCCGATTCAAAGATATTGCTGAAGCTTTGGGAGTCAAAAATACAGAGGCAATGAGTCAAAGTGAATATAGAAGAGCTGCTATCGATGCAGTAAAAGAGTTATCTACAGATTTAGGAATACCAGAAAAAATTTCTGAATTAGGAGTAAAAGAAGACGATTTAGAGTTATTAGCGGATTACGCGCTTAATGATGCTTGTACTCCAGGAAATCCAAAAGAAGTTACTAAAGAAGATTTGTTCGAACTTTATAAGAAAGCATTTTAATAATTGAGGAGGAAAATTTAATGCAATATCCAAAACTAGGAATTAGACCAGTAATCGATGGACGACAAGGTGGAGTCCGTGAATCATTAGAAAATAAAACGATGCAAATGGCTTTGGAAGCTAAAAAATTGATTGAGGAAAGTTTACGATATGCAGACGGAACACCCGCCCAATGTGTGATAGCTGATCGTACAATTGGCGGTAGAGGCGATGCTGGTAAAGTTACCGATCAGTTTTCTACCGAGAATATTGTTGCAACATTAACTGTAACGCCAGCCTGGTGCTATGGAACGGAAGTATTGGATTTAGATCCTACAAATATCAAGGCTGTTTGGGGATTCAATGGTACCGAAAGACCAGGTGCTGTATTTTTAGCAGCCTCAACTGCTGCTTATGCACAAAAAGGGCAACCCGTATTTAAAATTTATGGAGAAGAAGTACAAGATTTGGATGACAATTCTATTCCAACAGATGTACGGAAAAAATTACTTTCTTTTGCCAAAGGAGTATTTGCAGTTGGGCAAATGAAAGGTAAATCATATGTGAATATCGGATCTTCATGTATGGGAATTGCTGGCTCACAGGTAGATAGTGAATTGTTCAATAAATACTTAGGCATGGCTGTAGAATATGTGGATATGACAGAAATTTTAAGACGAATTACTTTAGAAATTTATGATAAAGATGAATATGAAAAAGCTTTGGCCTGGATTAAGGAGAATTGTAAAGAAGGCCATGATTTAAATGAAGGGAAAGACTTCCCAGAAATTATTACCAAGTCTAAAGTTGTCGCTGCAGACAAAGATTGGGAATTTATTGCTAAGCATGCCATCATTACACGAGATATTATGTTTGGTAATGAAAAATTGGCAGACATTGGTTGGAAAGAAGAAGCTCGTGGAAGAAATGCTATTTCCGGTGGATTCCAAGGGCAACGCCAATGGACCGATTGGTTACCAAATGGAGATTTCACGGAAGCGATCATGAATTCTACTTTTGATTGGAATGGACCTCGTCCTATCACACCTTTTGCAACTGAAAATGATACTCTAAATGGAGCTTCGTTGATGTTGGGGACACTTGTTACTAATAAGGCACCAATGTTTGCGGACGTTAGAACGTACTGGAGTCCGGAGTCTGTTGAACGTGTGACTGGCCATAAGCTTGAAGGAAAAGCAAAAGATGGAATTATTCTTTTGAAAAATTCAGGAGCTGCTGCTTTGGATATGAGCGGAGCCGTTAAAGACGAAGAAGGAAAAGCTGTCACTAAAGAATTCTGGAATATGACAGAATCAGATGTTCAAGCATGTGTAGATGCAACTGTTTGGTGTAGAGCAAACTATGAATATTTCCGAGGTGGTGGTTACTCTTCACGGTTCGTAACGAATGAAGAAATGCCAATTACGATGTATCGCGTGAATGTGGCAGATGGTGTCGGACCAACATTGCAAATTGCAGAAGGATATACATGCAAAATCGATTCCGAAGCTTCACAAATTATCGATGATCGTACTGATAATGCTTGGCCTACTACATGGTTTGCGCCTAACTTAGGAGAACCAGGATTTGAAACGGTTTACAATGTCATGAATAATTGGGAGTCCAATCATAGTTCCAGCGTCTATGGACACGTTGGCGATGAATTGATTACATTAGCAAGTATGTTACGTATTCCAGTCGTATTCCATAATGTACCGAGGGAACGCATCTTCCGCCCTCATACTTTTGGAACTTTTGGTACCAAGGACTTAGAAAGTGCTGATTTTGAAGCATGTAAAAACTATGGACCATTGTACGGATAATAATCGGAGGTAAAGGAAAATGTTAAAAAAAATACCTAAAATCATTTCACCAGAATTACTAAAAATATTGTCTGAAATGGGTCATGGCGACGAGTTAGTGATTGCAGATGGAAATTTTCCATCTGCAGCACTTAACGATCGAGTTGTACGCTACGATGGTAATAATGTTCCAGAATTAATGACTGCTATTCTTGAGCTATATCCTTTAGATTCATACGCGGAGCATCAAGTTTTTCTGATGGGTATAAGCGAAGGAGATTCATACGAACCTACCATATGGAATGAATATACGGAAATATTAAAAAAATCCGGCGAGCCCTACAGTGTGAAATATTTAGAACGTTTTGAATTCTATGAACAAGCAAAAAATGCATATGCTGTGGTTGCGACCGGTGAAGAAGCGCTCTACGCAAATATAATCATAAAAAAAGGCGTAATTAAGTAAGGAGAGATTCCATATGAGCGAAAAATTATTAGAGATGAAAAACATTTCGAAATCTTTTTCAGGGGTCAAAGCCCTTGATAATGTTCAGTTTGATCTTTTTTCAGGTGAAGTACATGCATTAATGGGTGAGAATGGAGCGGGGAAGTCCACACTCATGAAAATTTTGACGGGTGTATATACCAGAGATAGTGGAACTGTAGTAATTAATGGGCAAGAAAAAGTATATTCGAGTCCTAAAGAAGCTCAGGATGATGGTGTTGTAATTGTCCATCAAGAGCTAAACATGATGAAAGATTTAACAGTTGCTGAAAATATATTTATTGGTCGAGAAACTAAAACTAAAGGGTTGTTTATTGATGATAAAGATTTAGTGAACAAATCTAAAAATCTTTTCGAAAAATTAGGCGTTGCTATCGATCCGAATCAACGGGTCGGAGAGTTAACAGTGGGAAATCAACAAATGGTTGAAATCGCAAAAGCGATAAGTATGAATGCCAAAATAATTGTTTTTGATGAACCAACCGCAGCTTTATCAAACAAAGAAATTGAAGATTTATTTATAATAATCAGAGATCTAAGAAAGCAAGGAATTGGTATCGTTTACATATCTCATCGGATGGATGAAATTGGAATTATCACCGATCGAATTACCATAATGAGAGATGGAACTTATGTAAACACCGTACATACTGAGAGTACATCAAAAGAGGATATCATCCGGATGATGGTAGGAAGAACTTTAACTGAAGAGCCGAAAAAAAAATCAAATGTTGATTCAAATGCCCCTGTAGTTCTCGAAGTGAAAAATCTAAATGCAGGGTCAATGGTAAAGGATATTAGCTTCACATTAAGAAAAGGCGAAATCCTTGGCTTTTCAGGCTTAATGGGAGCAGGGAGAACTGAAACAGCCAGAGCTATTTTTGGCGCAGATAGGCTTGATTCTGGAGAAATTTACATCAATGGTGAAAAAGTTACTATCAACAATACAACAGATGCTGTTAATTTGGGTATCGGATATATATCGGAAGACAGAAGACGATACGGGATTTTAACAGAAAAATCCATTGCTCACAATATAGCATTACCTACATTAGAAAATTTTCAAAAGAATAAGTTAATTGATGAGAAGAAGATTTTGACGGAAACCGATATCTATCGAGAAAAATTAAAAATTAAGTCTAGCTCACCTACTCAACTCGTTAAGAATTTGTCTGGTGGTAACCAGCAAAAGGTTGTAATTGCAAAATGGCTAGTCAGAGACAGTGATATTATCATTTTGGATGAACCTACCAGAGGGATTGATATTGGAGCAAAAAGTGAAATATATGATTTGATCAATGAACTTGTGGAAATGGGTAAATCTATTATCATGATATCTTCAGAAATGACTGAGATTTTAAGAATGAGTGATAGAGTTATCGTTTTATGTGAAGGCAGAATGACAGGAGAAGTATCAATTGAAGAAGCGACGCAAGAAAAAATATTGACTTTAGCAACTACAAGAAATGGAGATGAGAATAATGAGCAACGTAGAATTAGCTAATCCGAAAAAAAATAGTACCTTTAAGAATTTAGCGAGCTCTCAGCAATTTGTAGCAGGGTTAGCTTTAGTAATTGTGTATCTAATTTTCTATTTTATGAGTGATTCCTTCCAATCGGTTAATACTTTAACCAGTATTTTTGATTCAGCTTACTATATTGGCTTCCTTGCAATTGGGGTTACATTCGTAATCGCTACTGGTGGGATCGACCTATCATTAGGGACAGGGATGATTGCAGCTGCACTAACTGGAGGTATGCTCTACCAAACACTAGGGTTACCAGTTTGGGTTGCTCTATTGGGAACTTTAATCTTCGGTATCTTATTAGGGGTGTTGAATGGATTTTTGATCGCTAAGCTCAATTTACCACCTTTTATTGCTACATTAGGTACACAGATGGTTACAAGAGGACTTGGATCCATCATAACTAATGTGCAAACAATCAACTATCCACTTAGAAATAGCCCAGAGGGATATTACAAAAGTTTATTCAAAACTGCAAATAATTTTCCGACGGGAATTATACTTTTAATTATCTTTGCAGTTCTCATGTCAATTGTACTGAACCATACTTCTAATGGCCGTTATATTTTATCAATTGGTAGTAATGAGGAAGCTGCTCGCTTGTCAGGTATTAATACAGTGAAGTGGAAATGGAGTGCCTATATTATTAGTGGATTCTTCATTGGATTAGCTGGTATTGCTTACGCTGCAACATACACATCTATTCTTCCTGGCGAAGGAATGGGAATGGAAACTGATGCAATTGCGGGTGTAATTATTGGTGGAACGTCCATGTCAGGTGGGATTGCAAGTATCACTGGAACTATGATTGGTGTTTTCATTATGGCAGTCTTGAAGACTGGACTACCATTTATTGGACTTCAACCTCATTATCAAACATTTATCACTGGTATCGTTATAATTGTTGCTGTTTTAGTCGATGTTATTAAACAAAAGAAAAAGAGAGTATAGGGGGATATCAAAAATGAAATTTAACAACAAGGTTAAATCGTTTGTATTGGGAGTTTCATCTTTAGTTTTATTAGCAGCGTGTGGATCTACAAGTGCAGGAGATACTACAAGTAATTCTACCGATTCAGAGGCTTCTAATGGCGACAGCATCACAATTGAAGTTGTAGCTAAGGGATTCCAACATCAATTTTGGAAATCTGTAAATGATGGCGCTGACAAAGCAGCTGAAGAATTTGGAGCAACAATTAATTTTGTGGGACCTGCAAACGAAACTGCTATTCAAGAACAAGTACAAATGTTGAGTAATGCTATAAATAAGAATCCAAGTGCAATCGTATTGGCTTCTTTAGATACAGAATCTCAAATTGATTTACTAAATCAAGCTTCGGATTCAAATATTCCTATTATCGGATTTGACTCAGGTGTTCCAAATGCACCAGAGGGAAGCATTGCTGCCAATGCTTCAACTGATAATTATGTAGCAGCAACTATTGGTGCTGAAAAGATTTTCGAAGCTTTAGAAGCTGAAATCAGTGGTGCAACAAAAGAAAAACCTGTACGAATCGGTGTCCTTTCACAGGAGGTCAACTCACAATCAATCACAGATCGTACGAATGGTTTTATTGACAAAATGGTTGAATTAGCATCTTCTGTCGATGGATTAAAAGATTCTGTAGCTGTCGTTGGACATAGTAAATTTGCTAATGGCGTTTCTGAAGGTGACGCGGCTGTAATTATTGATCTTCAAGTTCCGGCTCAAATGACAGATGCTGCTGGTCAAACTACAGGACAAACGCTTTTAAATAAAAATGATACAATTGCAGTCTTTGGCTCAAATGAATTTGCTGCAAAAGGATTAATTAATGCTAATAACTCTGTTGGTGGTATTCTCGGAGACAAAGTATTAGCAGTAGGATTCGATTCAGGTAAGATTCAGCAAGATGCTATTAGAAATGAAGTTTTCTATGGCTCGATTACTCAAGATCCCGTATCTATTGGATACAAAGCTGTAGAGTTAGCAATAAAAGCATTAAATGGGGAAACAGTAGACGACGTTGATACTGGTGCAGTTTGGTATGACTCATCAAATATTGATTCTGATGAAGTTTCACCACTACTTTACGAGTAATAATCCATAGAAAAGAGGAATCATATCGTGTTAGAAAAAGAGAGAAAACAATTAGTTAAGTTTGGGAAAAAACTGTTAGATGAAAAATACACACTTGGAACAGGTGGTAATTTAAGTATTTATAACAGAGAACTAGAATTAATGGCCATTACCCCTTCTGGAATTCCTTTTCATGAAATTGAAGAAGAAGATATAGTGATTATGCAACTTGATGGGACTATCGTAGAGGGAAAAAGGAGCCAATCCAGTGAATGGGTAATGCATAAATTGTTTTATGAGCGAAGAACAGATATTAATGCTGTCATTCATGGCCATACTATTCACTCAACTGTTTTAGCAGAGCTAAGATGGCCATTGCCAGCAACACATTATATGCTGGCTGTAGCTGGAAAAGATGTGAAATGTGCAGAATACGCTTCATACGGAACTCCAGAATTGGCTGAAAATGCGTTTGAAGCTATGACAGATAGAAAGGCAGTATTATTAGCAAATCATGGAATTCTTACAGGAGCAGTGGATTTACCAAATGCTTACAATGTCCTTGAAGAAGTCGAATATTGCTCTGAAATATATATTAAAGCCAAAAGTATTGGCGAACCAATAGTGATTGACGATGAAGAAATGGAAAGAATGGCAGAAAAATTCAAGACATATGGACAAATTAAAGAAAAAGTTTAAATAATAGACAAGAACATGCGAAGGCTGGGCTGATAAGCCCAGCCTTCGTTTTCAAAAGGAGAATGAAAATGGGGAAATATGCATTAGGAATTGATTTTGGTACTCTTTCTGCTAGAGCAGTTTTATTGGATGTAGACTCTGGAACAGAACTAGCAGAGGCTGTTTCAGAATATGCAGATGGCGTAATAGAGCGTAATTTACCAAATTATAATATCAAACTAGAGAATAAATGGGCATTACAAAATCCAAATGATTACATTACCTCCTTTGTGAGTGTTTGTAGAGAAATTTCTGCAACAGGATATAATTTAAAAAATCTGATTGGAATCGGAATTGACTTTACCTCTTGCACAGTTCTACCGGTAAATTCAAGTGGGACACCACTGTGTAATATTGAAAAATGGAAAGATAACCCTCATTCATGGGTTAAATTATGGAAGCATCATGCGGCACAACCCCAAGCTGATAAAATCAATGAAGTAGCACACAGTACAAATAATGAATGGATTCATTACTACGGTGGGAAAATATCCTCGGAATGGTTATTCCCAAAGCTTCTTCAAATTCTTGAAGAAGATCAAGAACTATATGAGGAAATGGATTCTTTTATTGAAGCTGGAGATTGGTTAGTTTGGCAACTCACCGGCAACGAGAAGAGAAGCTTGGCAATGGCAGGCTACAAAGCAATGTACGATCCGGAAAAAGGTTTCCCAGGTAAAGACTATTTTAAAGCAATAAATCCCTTGTTTGAAAATGTAGTTACTGAAAAACTGAATGATAAATATTTCCCTGTCACTGCTGTTGCAGGTGGGCTAAAAGAAGAATTTTCAAGATTAACAGGGCTTCCGGTTAATACACCGGTTTCGGTTGCAAACATTGATGCACATGTAGCTGTTTCCTCAACAGGTATCACTCAGAAAGGACAGTTTCTCAGTGTGATTGGAACTTCTTCCTGCGATATAGTTCTATCAGATAAAAAAACAGATGTTAAAGGTATATCTGGCGTTGTATTAGGGGGTGGTGGAAATGAACTGTATGCATATGAGTCAGGCCAAAATGCTGTAGGTGATATTTTTGGATGGTTTATTGAAGAATTGGTTCCTGAAAAAAAATATATAAAAGCCAAAGAAAATAATATTTCGATTTTTGAACTGTTAGAAAACGAGGCAGAAAAAATGAAACCCGGAAGCAATGGTTTATTGGCTTTAGATTGGCATAATGGAAGTAGATCTGTATTAATGGATACTGATTTAACGGGTACAATTTTGGGATTAACCTTAAATACTAAATCTGAAGAAATATTTAGAGCTTTAATAGAAGCAACAGCTTATGGAAAAAGACAAATCATTGAAACATATGAGGCCGCAGGAATAAAAATAAATGAGATTAAATTTACTGGTGGTATCTCTTATAAAAATAAGTTGCTGAATCAAATTTATGCGGATGTATTGGGAAGACAAATCATAGTATCCCCATACCTCCAAACACCTGCAATCGGAGCTGCAATTTTTGCTGCAGTAGCCGCAGAGAAGGATTTAACGATTGAAGAAATTCAATCGAAACTAGATAAGAATCCTGCGATTTATTATCCAAATGAAGAGAATGCTAAAACTTATAATGAATTGTACAAAGAGTATATTTCAATCCATGATTATTTCGGAAAAAACAGTGACACAATGAAAAAACTCTTAAAAATATCAAAAGAAAACGGAGACGTTGACTATGGTAAAAATTAATCGTATGTTTGTAATTCAACTAATTCGCAGGCTTGAAGAAAAATTTAGAATTGAAAAAGACTTTTTAGATAAGTTGGACACAGAAATAGGGGATGGCGATCATGGTACTAACATGGAACTTTCCTTCGTGGAAATGAGACAAGTGTTGACTCAAACAAATAAAGAAGATTTTGGTTCTATTTTAAAAAATATGGGTGATACCTTTCTAAGGGTAGGAGGAGGAATCGGTACATTTCTTTATGGTAGTTCTCTTAATGAAGCCTCCAAAAAACTATCGGGTAAAGCAAAACTCGATATGAAGGATTTTAAACAAATTTTGAAAGATATGGGAGAAGAGATTAAAGAACTTGGGGAGGTAGAAACTGGACAAAAAACGATGTACGATGTGCTAGATGCAGCAGTACAAAACCTTTTTAGCCATCAAGAAAATAATAAAATTTCACATCTAGAGGTTTTAGAAAATATGATTTCAGCGGCTGATTATGCAATGCTTGAAACAAAAAATATGATAGCCAAAAAAGGACGTGCAAGTTATTTTGGTGAAAAAACGCTAGGTCATATTGATCCAGGTGCCTATTCTATGTACCTTATTTTATTAACAATATATGAATTTTATAAAGATGAAATGATATCTGATTTGTTGAAAACATCAAATTATTAGTTTGATATTTAATATAGCAACAATATCTCTTAAGGTGTATTGATTTGAAACCGTTGATAAATTGCACAGTTATGACTTCTGTCATATTCGAATAGTTTTAAAGCTCTTACCATTATCAGAGTTTCTTCTTCGGAAATGATGATAACAAAAATGCTATTTACTATAAAAAATACTTGGAATGAAAAAGAAAAAGTCAGTCGTGATTGAAAATGTAGAAACGAATCCGCATGGCAAAAAAACTCAAGACCTATTGATAAATTTAACCTAAAGAGATCTCCGTCTCAAAATAAAAGAAATCAACACTTCCGATTAAATAGGAAGTGTTGATTTTATCATGACCTTGCTAAAATTATCATTTCGTTTTAATATAGAAACAGTGTTATTAAAATTTCCAGACAAATGAAAAGGGTTACATATTTGTTGGAGATTTTTTTGAGCGCCTGTATCTAACCAACAGGGCTTTCAGAAAAAAATTCAAAAAACGGCGTTAAAGCTATATGTTCTTATTTTTATAGGAGGTCCGAAATGTTCAGAAAGCCTGAAAATCCCAGTATAATCAAGCGTTTTTTGCCGTCTTATCTATTGGTGCTAGCCATTCCGTTATTGGCGAGCTTTTTTATATACCAGATCAATATTAATCAACTAAAGAAGAATGCCAACGAAAACAGTATGATTTTACTTAATCAAACCCGCGATATGTTTGAACAAAAGAATGCTGAAATCGAAAGCTTTGTCCAACAACTCTTTTATAACCCTGAGATACAGCAACTTTCCAAGCGACTTCCGACTGATCAGACCCAAATTCCAACCGACATCAATCGGGTTGTTGATCGTATCGCTCCTTACTGGTATGCAAACCAATTATTCAGCAATTTTTACATATATTTCAATAATCTCAATGTGATTGTCAGTCCAGACGGGGCGTATATACGGCCCAATGATTTTTTTGAGAGTCATTCATACGAGGGATTGGATTATGCGACTTGGCAACGGGCCATCAACCAAGAAGATGCCAACCGCAAATATTTACCTTTTAAAAATGTCACCATCCACGGGAAGAAAGAAGGTTTCATCCCCTATGTTCATACTCTTCATTCACTGAATGAAGGGGTTCACACAAATTTGGTGGTCATGATAAATGTCAAAGAAACACTCTCCCATCTGAACCATGTATCAGCCAATTATGATGGAACAATTTTTATTTTTGATAATCAGAAGCAGTTGCTCCTGAAGGATGGAGAAACGGATGCCATTCCCTTTTACGATGAAGAAAAGGATAAGTTTGTCTTAAAGGAAGATTCTGATGATTTTTTGATTATCAAAACTGAATCACAAAATAATGGTTGGCAGTACGTTGCTGTTTTACCTCAGGAAGCAGTGTTGCAGGATGCTAACGCTATCCGAAATGTCAGTTTACTGATCGCAGGAATTACAGTCGCACTGGGTCTTCTTTTTGTGTATGTCTTTGCCTACCAAAGCAGTCTACCGTTAAGTAAAGTATTGGCGGCCTTACAAGCTTCCAAAATAGAAGCGGAAGAAAGTCCCTATGATTTCATACACAAGAATGTAGTTGATGTTGTTAACAGCAATAAACGTCTGAAAGCACAAATCGATGACCAACTGCCCTTATTACGTGACTCATTAATCCGTAAGTTGGTCACTGGGGAGCTTGCTTTCACAAAATCGACCCAAGAATTACTGGAGCAAGCAGAAATCCAACTGGCTGGTCCCTACGGTTATGTTGGCATTGTGTCCATTGTCCATCTGTTGGACGAATTAGATAAAGAAATGTTAGCGGAAATAAACATGGCGCAACTGTTCATCCAGAACCAATTACAAGAAAAGCTGGGACAATGCATTCTGCTTTCAAACATTGAAAAAGATCAAGTACTCTTCATCGTAACCAGGGAAACATCCTTGAGCTCAGTAGATAAGAAAGAAATGCAAGCCCAATTGCAGACGCTATTAGTGTGTTTCGCAAACGAATATAAGTTGAAAGTAAACATTGCACTTGGGCGTCCGTTTGACGAGTTGAAACAAATACCGATTGCTTACGAAGAGGCAAAACAGGTTCTGCCGGTTATTCAAACGGAACAGAAGGTGGGCAAGATTTATACATGGAATGAAAGTAATGAATATCGAAAAATGGATTATTACTATCCAATCGAATTGGAAGCAAGGATGATTACCTGTGTTAACAATGGTGAGACCGCAGAAGTAAATGCGATTCTAGAAACAATCTTAACTGAAAACACCGAGAGTAGAAAGTTGGATAGTCACGGATTTTTCCAATTGCTCACCTCTATGAAAAATACGGTAAATCGGATTCTGTCAAAAAATATTCATTTGAATGTTGCTAAAAAAGATCAAATACAAGACCGTCTGGATAAGATGGTTCTTTCAGAAGCAACTTTGAAGCAAAATTTCACTGATATTTCGGATATCCTTTGGGAAATAGCACAAGTTATTCTAGAAGAAAAAATGACGAATCGCCAACAGCTGATTTCCAAAATAAAGAAATGTATCCAGCAACATTTCCACGATCCCAATTTATCGGTGTACAAGATTTCCGAACTTACTGGCATTTCCGAGAAAATCATCCCATTGACGTTCAAGGAGCAGGTGGGAATTAACCTGTCTGACTATATCGAGGAAGTACGCATTGGCCATTCCAAGTCGCGCCTGCTGGAGTTCAATCAGACGGTCGAGGAAGTTGCCGAGGAGTCCGGGTACAACAGTGCCCACTCATTCCGACGTGCCTTCAAACGTAATGCCGGGTTGACGCCAAGTGACTTCCGAAAAGCCATTAAACAAGCAAAAAATTGAACCACCAAGAAATTGTACCCCTGGAATTTTGTGTACCTTTTCGCAGCGAACCGCCCAAGAAAACCCTTACATATAAGGTTTCTTGGGCGGTTCGCTCTTAAAAAAATGTCACTTTTGAAAAAATGAATTAGCGCTTATGATAGCGGTAACAAATCGAAAGGAGCAACATTCTATTTTAGGAGGAGACAATATTATGGAGTCTGAAGAATTGACGCAAGACATTTCTGCTTCTTCTTATCCCGATCAGAACACGGGAACAAAGGTTACTTTCCTGAAGAGTAGCACCTGGAAAAAAATTAAGAAGCATTGGCAACTTTACTTGCTGGTCATCCTGCCGGTGACCTTCTTGTTCCTGTTTAAGATTTATCCGATGGCAGGGGTAACGATTGCCTTCAAGGATTACAGCGTGACCAAAGGGATATTCGGGAGTGATTGGGCGGGACTGAAACATTTCCGGGCCTTCTTGGACAGCCCGAACTTCTCTACCTTATTGAAGAACACGCTATCAATCAGTCTATACCAACTTGTGTTGGGAACGGCCATCCCGATTATCCTGGCCTTGGCATTGAATGAGGCCAAGAATGAACGCTTCAAAAAAGTCGTCCAGACCATCACGTTCGCGCCTTACTTCATCTCGACGGTGGTCCTGGTTTCCATCATTATTTTGTTACTTTCGCCAAATGGGGGACTTGTCAACAACATCCTGGGCTTGTTTGGGATAGATCCCATCAACTTCATGGGGAATGCGTCTGCCTTCAAACATATCTATGTTTGGTCGGGTGTCTGGCAGACAACCGGGTATTCAGCGGTCATCTATATCGCTGCCTTGTCCGGAATCGACCCGCAACTATATGAAGCCGCAAAAGTGGATGGGGCAAACCGGTTACAAAAAATCCTGAACGTCGATTTACCGGGTATCATGCCAATCATCATCGTCTTACTGGTATTGAACGTGGGCAGCATCATGTCGCTGGGCTATGAGAAAATCTACCTCTTGCAAAACCCGCTCAACGTCAGCAGTTCCGAGGTCATCTCGACCTTCGTTTACAAAATCGGAGTGCTGGGAGCGAATTACAGCTTCGCCACGGCAGTCGGCCTGTTCAATTCGGTCGTCAACTTCATCTTGATTTTCACTGCGAACAAGATTGTTGGGAAGTTTTCCAGCACAGGCAAAATATGGTAAAGGAGGAAGGGTAACATGCAGTTAGCGAAGAAAAAATCCCAGATTCAAGAATCGAATTATGACCGTATCTTCATGTTTGTCGTGTATGTCTTTTTGACAATTGTGCTGCTTTTGGTCCTGTATCCTCTCATCTATATTGTGAGCGCTTCATTCAGTGGGGCACAGGCGGTTACATCCGGTCAGGTTTGGCTGTTGCCGGTCGATCCGGGCTTGGAAGGGTACCGCACCGTTTTCCAGAATGATGACATTTTCCGCGGCTTTTCCAATTCGTTGTTTTACACCGTCTTCGGGACTTTGATCAGTGTGGTCTTGACCATCATGCTGGCGTATCCCTTGTCACGCAATACCTTCGTGGGCCGGAATTTCTTGATGAAGGTCTTGGTCTTTACGATGCTGTTTGATGCCGGGTTGATTCCCGTGTACTTGGTCGTCCGCAACTTGAATTTATTGGACTCCATCTGGGCATTGTTATTGCCGTCCGCATTGGCAGCATTTCAGGTGATAATCGCCCGGACCTTTTTCCAGCAGACCATCCCGAATGAATTGGTGGAATCGAGTGAAATCGATGGCTGTTCTGATTTCCAGTTCATCTTCAAGGTCGTCTTGCCACTTTCGAAACCGATAATCGCGGTCCTCGTTTTGATGTATGCCATCATGCGCTGGAACATGTATTTTGAAGCTTTAATTTACTTGAAATCGGAAGCGCTTTACCCTTTGCAATTGATCCTGAGGGACATCCTTGTTTTGGATACCGATCCGTCGATGAGCGTGGAAGAAATGCTGAAAATGCAAGGCATGAAAGATTTAATGAAGTATTCCTTGATCGTAGTTTCCAGTGTGCCGGTATTGATGCTTTATCCGTTTGCACAGAAGCATTTTGTCAAAGGGATGTTGATTGGTTCGGTAAAAGGTTAGTCAATCAAAGTGCTTGCACTTTGAATTAAAAATATAAGGATGGATGAATGATGAAAAACCATAAAAAATACTTAGCACGTTCGGTCATGCTTGGTGCGACCGCCTTTACTTTAGTGGCATGTGTGCCTAAAGCAGAAGGAAACCAAACAAGCGAAGTGGGATCAGATTCTGAGGGGAAAACTGATGTGACCATCTTTATGCCGGTCATGTCATATGAATCCGATCCAAATAGTGAAACGAATGAACTCACCCAGTATGTAGAAGAAGAATTCGGCCTCAACATCAATTTTGAGACTGTTAATCAGGCAGCGGCCAAGGAAAAACGGCAGTTGTCATTGGCGAGTGGGGATTTCCCAGATGCCTACTGGGTGATTAACTGGCTCGATCCAATCACAAAAGTGGAAGCACAAAAATACGGTCAAGAAGGTGTTTTTATTCGCCTAAACGACTTGATTGATGAACATATGCCCAATCTAAAGAAATTGATGGAAGAACTTCCATATCTGGAAAAAGGCATTACTTCACCAGACGGGAATATCTATGCTTTACCACCTATTAACGAAGCTTATCACAGCTCCCGTTATGGTAAAGTCTGGATTAATACTGAGTGGTTGGATAACCTAGGTTTGGAAATGCCAGCCACTACAGAGGAATTCCGCACGGTATTGCAAGCGTTCAAGAACGATGATCCAAATGGTAACGGGATCCAGGATGAAATTCCTTTGAGTGGTGAGCCAGGGCAGTTAGGAAATGACCCGTCGATTTTCTTGATGAATGCGTTCCTGCCAAATAACGGCAAAGATTTCATCAACGTCAAGAATGGCACTCTGGAATTGGCACCAATGCAAGAGGAATGGAAAGAAGGCTTGAAGTATATCAATTCCTTGTATCAGGAAGGTTTGATTGATCCAGCTGCGTACACTCAAAATTCTGATGCTTATAAACAGCTCGGTACGCCGGGAGATGGTACGGTTGTTCTGGGTGCTGGGGCAGGTTCGCATCTGGCCATCCTAACTGACCTTGCACACGAAGCATCCAGGTCTTACGATGTGGTGACTCCTTTGAAGGGACCAGGTGGGGCACAATTTACTCCATCTGATTATGGAGACATTAAGTTTTTCACTTTTGCCATAACGAATGAAGCGAGTGAAGAACAAGCAATCGCACTATTGAAATTGGCTGATTTTGCTTATTCCGAAGAGGGAACAATGATGTTCACAAAAGGAAAAGAAGGACTGGATTGGCAAGCAGGGGGACC
This sequence comes from Jeotgalibaca sp. A122, assembly GCF_052266715.1. Classification (NCBI taxonomy): domain Bacteria; kingdom Bacillati; phylum Bacillota; class Bacilli; order Lactobacillales; family Carnobacteriaceae; genus Jeotgalibaca; species Jeotgalibaca sp. A122. Next base: position 159,171 of record NZ_JBQPRB010000003.1, read on the forward strand.
AGAAGATATTGATTTACTTGGGGAACAAGCAAAGTATGCCACATTAGAAGTTCCTTCAGAAGAAAAAATTGATTTTGCTTGGGGAGAAAAAGGTCCTTTCGCCTTAACACGTGAATTACGAGATTCCATCGCAGCCGACACGGACGAATTCTCCATATTAGGTTATGAACGTCGCCTATACAATGCGACCTTGAAGTATGACGGCTTCGAACCTGAAGAGAACTTCAATTCCGAAGCAGCATGGCTTGCACCGGAATATGCGGATGAATTGAATTTGCTACAAGTTAACTTGAAGAAATACATCGATGAAAATACGGTTCAATTCATTACAGGAGCGAAAGATATTGATAAAGATTGGGACAACTACATAAAAGGCTTTGACCAATTACAAGCAAATCGTTATCTAGAAATCTATCAAGAATCTTATGACGCACAACAGTAGTATTTAGTAGCGGTTCTCCTAGTTTAATCTTAGCTATTAAACGGGAGAGCCTTTTTTTAAAACCTTTTAAATGGGAGGTCACGATACGTGATGAAATTAGGTGTAATTGGTTACGGGGCCCGCACGCAGACAATGGTGGAAGACGTCTTGCGGTGGGAGCCAGATACCCAGATATTAATCAGCGATCCAAGGGAAGAAGAAATAAAAAAAGCAGGGCGAGATTTCCGTTACCATCCAACGCCAGAAGCCTTGATTGAAACGGAAAAACCGGATGGGATCCTCATCGGGACCCGCTGCTCGTTACATACAGAAATGGCTTCACGCGTGTTGCCATACAAGGTGCCTTTTATCCTGGAAAAACCAGTTGCGACAACCATGACGGATTTGTTGAAGCTGAAGGAAAGTTATGAAAAATCCCCATCTCCGGTGTTAGTCTCGTTCCCCTTGCGTTTCGCAGAAATCACCCAGAAGGTGAAAGAAATCGTTGATTCAGGCTTACTGGGAACCATCGAACACGTCCAGGCCGTCAACAATGTACCTTATGGCGGGGTTTACTACCAAAGCTGGTACCGTGATGAGAAAGAAACTGGTGGATTGTTTTTGCAAAAGGCGACCCATGATCTGGATTATATCAACTTTCTTCTTGGCATCAAGCCGCAAGTAATCTCTGCGATGGAATCCAAGCAAATCTATAATGGTGACAAACCAGCTGGTCTTTTATGGGAGAACAGCGATGAAAAGTGGACGTCTCCAGAAAGCCCCTTTGTCAGAAGTATTTATGGAGAGGCACCTGAAGGGGAGTATGATCCGTTTTCCAAGGATACGGGCAACCATGATTCTGCCAGTGTCCTGATTCAATACGAATCGGGTATGCATGTCGTCTATTCGCAAAATTTCTATTCCCGAAAAAAAGCTGCCCGACGTGGAGCGAGATTAATCGGCTATAAAGGCACACTTGAATTTGATTTTTATACGCAGGAGATTAAGATCGCTATGCACCATCAAAATCGAGTGGAAACCTATGCATTCGACACACCGGAATGGTTGGCGCACTATGGCGGCGATGATGGTATTGCGCGGAATTTCATTGGTATGATGAAGAAGGAAGAAGCACCCAAGGCAACGATGGAAGATGGCCTTTTGAGTGCCTTAATGTGTCTGAAGGCGAAAGAATCAGCAGAAAAAAGACGTTTTGAACTCGTTACATTTTAGTTCTTGAAAGAGGTGGATAAATTGGAAAGATTGAATACGGATGGCCAGTTGTATCAGATTGGCTTAAAAATGTACAACTTGATGTATTTGAATATCTTGTTTTTATTAAGTTGTTTGCCAATCGTTACAATTTTACCGGCGACTGCTGCTTTGTTCGGGGTTGTTCGCAAATGGCATGGGACAGGGGAAATATCAGTGTGGCGGGACTATAGGGAAGCATTTTTTGGCAATTGGCGATTGAGTCTCAGCGCTGGGAGTATTTACACAATTGTAGGTTTCCTTTTGTTCTCAAATTTCTATCTCTTGTCATACACATCAGTGCCCTACAAAACAATTATCTACAGTGCAACTGTTTTTCTCGGTATGCTCTATCTGCTGGGTCTCTTGCATCTGTTTCCGGTCATCACCCATATTTCTTCCTCTTTAAAGGAAGCATTATTGAACAGTTTGAAATTGGGAATCTATCAGCTCCACCTATCGCTGGCTTGTCTTATTATTTTGGCTGCCTGGATAATGCTGGCCTATCATTATCTGTTTATTTTCTTGTTATTTTTCTTTAGCGGAGGTGCCTACGGGATTTATTGGTTCGCCGATCGAAAATTCCAGCAACTCCAAATTATGCCATCATAATTTTTGAAGGGATAGAATTACACATGAATCAGAATTATAATGTTCCATTGCCAAGTTCGGCTCAGTTGGCATATCATGAGGAAGAATTAGCCGCTTTTATCCATTTTGGGATGAATACGTTCTATGAAAGAGAATGGGGAGATGGTATGGAAGATCCTGCCATTTTTAACCCTAAAGCGCTGGATGCAGACCAGTGGATCAAGATATTAAAAGAAACGGGCTTTAAAAGGGTCATTCTGGTCGTCAAGCACCATGATGGTTTTGTCCTATATCCTTCAAAATATACAGATTACACTGTTGCCCTGAGCCCGTGGCGGGATGGCGAGGGTGATTTGTTACTTGAGGTTTCCAAAGCCGTCACGAAATACGATATGGGCTTGGGTATATATTTATCACCTTGGGACGTCCATGATGAGCGCTACACGGTTGTGCACCAGGATGCCTACAATGCTTATTATCTAGACCAACTAAAAGAAATTTTAGAGAACCCCGCTTACGGAAACAATGGCCGATTTGTCGAGATTTGGATGGACGGCGCGCGCGGTGAAGGTGCCCAAAAAGTCACCTATGATTTTGAAGGGTGGTTTGAATATATTCGTTCCCGGTTGGGAGATGACGTGTGTATCTTCAGTGAGGATCCAACTTCTGTACGCTGGATTGGTAACGAGTCGGGACGTGCCGGTGACCCACTATGGCAGCGTGTCTCCCGAGCGAAAATGGCCGAAAAGAAGAACAGTGATCCTGACTATTTGAACCACGGAGACCCTGCAGGGGATATGTATTCGGTTGGAGAGGCCGACGTATCCATCCGTAGCGGTTGGTTTTATGCGGAAAATCAACATCTGAAAAGCGTTCCCGAATTACTGAGCATCTATTTTGATTCAGTTGGTCGAGGCGCACCATTATTGTTGAATATCCCACCGAACAAGGAGGGGCAGTTTGCGGAAGAGGATGTGGCAGTTCTGCGTGGATTCCGTAAAGAGTTGGACCGCATCCAGGCAACGGAGGTCTTGGACCAGTGGACGAGGACAGAACACCTTGACGGCTGGGAATATGAATTCCAATTTGACGAGGTCATTAATGCTGATTTGATTGAACTGAAGGAAGCAATCGCCAACGGTCAACGGATTGGACAGTTCATAGTTTCTGCTTGGTTGGCGGATGGTTGGCAGGTAGTGGTAGAAGGCACGACGCTAGGGGCGAAACGGTGGCTGTTAACAGATCGTTTTGAAACCAATCGCTTAAAAGTAACAATACTGGATGCCATTGGAAAGCCGGCTTTAAGTTCAATGAAGCTGTATGACAGTGGGCTAAGCCAAAAAGAAACGATTTCCAACGAGAAAAATATCGGTGCGCATGTATCCGTCGCAGACGAAAAAATATCGGTCAAACGCGGTGAACCCGTGACTATTCATTTGATGAAAACAGGAGAAAAAAATGCATGTGTGGCGCTTTCCACACATCCAGATACCGCTGTTCATGGCCGACACTACCGTGATAATATCCAAAACTTAAACCTGGAGGAAGGGAGACATTCGGTCCAGATTGCTACTGTTCCCTTTACCATCCCCGAAACTCCGGTGCGTTTCCATGTCCGGATTGTTTCGGACGACGCTGAAACAGCCGTTATCGGGACAGGAGAAATTGAAGTCACCATCCTTTAATTTTCAATTGCTCGAAAAGAACCCCTCAAAGAAAATGTATGCAGGTTACATTTCCCATTGAGGGGTTTTTAATAGTAAAAAAATATCATGGTTTTTTCAAACGGGTTAGCCTGTTTAGCTATTTATGAAAAGAAGAAGAGGTGTTTAGATTGAATCAATTGAAATACAGCCAAGCTGCCAACACATGGACAGAAGCATTGCCCCTTGGAAATGGCCGGATTGGTGCCATGCATTTTGGTGGAATCGAAATCGATCAGTTTCAACTAAATGAAGATACGCTATGGTCTGGCCCCCCGGAACCAGTAGTGAAAAAAGATAATCAACCGGTTTTGGAACGAATCCGTGCACTGATTGATGCCAAAGAATATGAAACAGCGAATGAAGAGACAAAAAAATTGTTTGGTCCATATACAGAGAGTTATCTACCATTGGGGAATCTTTATATCCAGTCATTGCATGGCGATATTGCGGAAGGGTACAAGCGAATTCTGGATATCGAAAGAGCCCTATCCCTAGTTGAATACCAAATAGGAGCAGTGACATATAAACGGGAAGCATTCATTTCGCATCCGCACCAGGTTATGGTTGTTCATTTAACAAGTTCAGCCGCAAAACATTTGAATATCGGCGTGACCTTGGATAGCACGTTGATGGCTGATAGCCTATATGCGGATGAAAGTTTGGTTTTACGAGGTATATGTCCGGAATCCTGTGATCCGGTTTATGTCCATGAGAGTTCTACCCCCATCCGTTACGGGGAGCCGAGACAGAGTAAAGCCATTCACTTTGAGGGCAGGTTGGGTATTGCAACAGATGACGGTCACATCAGCGCAACAGGCGGGAAAGTCTGGATTAGGGAAGCCACATCTATCACTCTCTATTTTGCTGTTGCTACTTCCTTTAATGGATTTGACCGCATGCCCGGTCGGGATTACCAACCGATAACGCAAAAAAACCAAGAAACCCTCACTAAGGCAATGGCTCTTTCTTATGAAGACTTAAAGCAGATCCACGAAGCGGATCACCAACAGCTATTCAATCGGGTGGCCTTGGATTTGGGCGGTTTAGAGGACGCGGCGGACGATACCGATTTACGCGTTCTGGAAAAAGGAGCGGCCGATTTGGGCTTAGTAGAATTATTGTTCCATTATGGTCGATATCTGTTGATCGCCTCATCACGGGAAGGCTCGCAACCCGCCAACTTGCAAGGCATTTGGAATCCTTTGACGCGCGCACCGTGGTCTTCCAACTATACGCTGAATATTAATACGCCGATGAATTATTGGCCAGCCGAAGTCACCAATTTATCTGAATGCCATAAACCATTATTAAAAATGCTCCAGGAAATGGCTGTGACCGGCGAAAAGATGGTGACGGATTGGTATGGTATCCGCGGATGGACGGCTCACCATAATACCGATTTGTGGCGACATACCTATCCGGTAGGGAGCGAAGGACATGGGGATGCAACTTGGGCTTATTGGCCTATGTCGGGTCCATGGCTTTGCCGTCATTTATGGGAACATTATTTGTATTCCCAGGATGAAGACTACTTACGCACAGAAGCTTTCCCAATCTTGAAGGGCTCCGCCTTCTTTTGCTTGGATTGGCTGATTGAGGATGACAGTGGCTACTTGATAACCTCGCCATCCACTTCCCCGGAAAATCAATTCCTGTACGAGGGACAGATAGGAGCAGTGACGAAAGGGACAACTATGGACCTGGAAATTATCGGTGATCTCTTTGCCATCGTTTTGGAAGCTGCTGAAGTTCTCGGTATCGAGGAGAGTTGGCTCCAGGACGTCAAACAAGCAAAAGCACGTCTCCACCCGCTACAAGTCGGGAAACGGGGACAGCTGCAGGAATGGTTGGATGATTTTGATGATTCCGAACCGCAGCATCGTCATGTTTCGCACTTATATGCTGTCTACCCCGGCCAGGAAATAACGCCTGGGAATCCGTTGGTGGCGGCGGTAGAAAACACCTTGAATGAGCGCGGAGATGTGGGGACCGGCTGGAGCCTGGGCTGGAAAATTTGTCTCTGGGCTCGTTTGAATAACGGCGAACGGATTCTATCCCTGTTTGACCAATTGTTCAACTTGGTGGCTGTTTCAACAGAAAGCATGTCCGGTGGCGGCTTGTACCCGAACCTGTTGGGGGCCCATCCTCCGTTCCAAATCGACGGGAACTTCAGCTTCACCGCCGGGGTTTCGGAAATGTTGCTCCAGTCGCACCAGGGTTATCTAGATTTGTTGCCGGCACTCCCAGATGCATGGGCGAACGGTGCCGTTTCAGGCTTGCGTGCCCAGGGCGGCTTCGAGGTGAGTCTGCAGTGGGAAGAAGGGACGATTACCCAAGTTGAAGTGACCAGCTTATGCGGCCGACCTTTAGTTATGCGGACTGAGGAACCCCTGTATTTTAACGGGGATGCCGAGTTGCAACCACAAGAAGGCTTCATCACGCTTCCCACGACGAAAAATCAAAAAATCAGTTTGAAGAAAACGAGCCAGTTGGTACGAGGAGTTTTACCATGAAAACAATTGAAATTGAAAAGACACTTGCAGCCTGCTCACAGGTTATTAATGTAGTGGATTTTGGTGCTGATCCTACTGGGGCGACAGACAGTACCGAAGCAATCTGGCAGGCTCTCAATTTTTCCAAAAATATCGAAGGCCCAAAAGTGATTGATTTTCCGGAAGGGACGTATCAATTACGCAAGGAGTCTGCCCAAAAAAGGACCGTGCATACATCCAACACCGACAGTGTCGATTATCCGGAAAAGACAATTGCACTTTTGGTGGAGGAGCAACAAGACTTGATTCTAAACGGTAATGGTTCGTTGTTCCAGATTCACGGTGACAGCATGGCGTTGGCAGTAATCCGGTCGCAAAATATCCACCTTTATAATTTTTCTTGGGACTTGGTAGTGCCGACGGTCATCGAAATGCGGATTGACGGTACGGGAGAAGAGAATGGGGAGATGTATACCGATTTTTCGATTCCCTCTTGTTTCACCTATGAAGTCGAGAACAACGGCAAAAAAATCCATTGGCACGGTGGCAATAACCAAGCAACCAACACCCCCTATTGGCAGACGTACAACGATAATAATTTGGTCACAATCGTTGCCTATCATCCGGATCAAGACGTCAAAAAGAGGTACCCACTCGCGGAGGGACCCTTCGCCGCCTCCTATACCCGCATTGTACCTATTCGGCAAGAATGTGTGCGAATTTATTATGGCAATGAAAGGCCCACACTTCACCAAAAAGATGTACAATTCGAATTCACGGCCAGACCCGATCGACACACGGCTGGGGCCTTCATTTGGGAGAGCAGTGATGTCGTCGTAGAAAAAGTCACGGTGCATTACCTGGATGGGTTCGGCTGGTTGACCCAGATGGCGTACAATGTTTCATTCTTGCACTGCACCTTTGAGCCGCGGGCAGGCACCGGCCGTTATGCGACTGGCTTTGCCGATTTGATCCATGTTTCCGGGGCGAGTGGCTTGATTCGAATCGAGGGCTGCTATTTCAGTCATGCCCACGATGATGCTATCAATATTCACGGGACGTTTACGCGCGTGGAGGAACAACTGGACGATAGGACCCTGAAACTCAGCTATGTCCATCGCCAACAGGGCGGATTCCCACAGTATTATCCTGGCAATGAGGTGGCTTTTTATCGCCGCGACACGTTGAACAATACGTTTAATCCGGAAGTGTACACGGTAATAGATGTGGTGCATCCCGGTCAAAGTGGTAATGACGGAAAAACGATGATAGTCACGTTCCACCAACCCTTGCCCGAGGGAATCGCATCTAAAGTGAATGGAGAGGGTTTGTATGTCGCCGAAAACGTCACATATACACCGACTGTTATCATTCGTGATAACCTGTTTGAAGCCATTCCGACCCGAGGCATCTTGTGCACGACGCAGAAGAAAGTTCTAATTGAAGGAAATACCTTCCGGCATATGGCGATGGACACCATTTTCATCTCCAACGATTCACAAGATTGGTACGAATCAGGACCTGTCCGCGATGTGATGATCCGTGACAATCATTTTTACCTAATGAAAATCGGTTACCCAAATCTTCCTAATGCGTTAATCAGGGTGAAACCAATCACGCTGGGCGGAAAGCTACCGGGTCCCAAACAGGCTATCCACAAAAATATCCGTATCATCGACAATACAATATATACGCAAGGGAACCCCATTTTGTCAGCCGAAAGTGTCAGTGGTCTGACCTTCACCGGGAATACAATTAGCAACTATCAACCTGTGCAAAATCCCGAGTTTTCCAAAACAAAGTTGTATGATATCGATGGGATGTCAGGGGACGCAGTGCAGTTTGAACACAAAGCCTGTGAAAAGGTTTTGGTTGAGCACAATCAATTCTAGTTTATAGAAGGAATGCCTATATAGTTTTTATTGGTATTTCTCTCAACGGAACAGAATCAACTGGACCGTGACAAAAGATGATGCGGAAGAATCAGCCGTTTCTGATGTTTTCGGTGTGAAGACACCTACGGCAACGGAGCAAGCAGACTTGATGTTCGCACATAATGATTTACCGGACAACTTGTTTTCCAGCTGGACGTTGTCAGGTACTGATTTTGTGCAACACGGTTCCAACGGACAGCTGATTCCATTGGAGGGTTTGGTGGACGAGCACGCGCCCAACATCAATAATTACTTAGACCCCAGACCTGAAATCAGAAGCATAATGACCGCTACGGATGATACTATGTTCATCAGAAATTATGACAATTATTTGGCAGGATTGGAATAAGATTCTAACTAAAATAAAACCATCTATACCTGCTCACTAGAGCTGTATAGATGGTTTTATTTTTGGATGCACATCTGCATAAATTTAACTTCCGGAACTAAAACCCAAAAAACTGAATCCTAGTTCCGACTTCTAGCAAAAAGTCGGAACTAGAAAGTAGTATTAGGTCGTTTTATGTCAGACATTGAGGCCAAAGTGCGACATAAAAAACCGCAAATTTAATTCTATGTCATATCAGTGAAGATTTTTGACTAGCTAATGGTTACATCATTCGAACAAGTTTCAAGTAAAGCAATCAATCCGGCATTCTACTTGAGACTTTTCCCAAAAACTCTCAAGTAAAATTCAAGTTTCACCATTCTATTTCCGACTTAGATACGCTATAACAAAACTCATTGCAATATTTACCAATTTAAAGTAATGTTACGGTGTGAATGAGAACGATTACGGAGGGTTGGGATAATGGAGCTATTAACATTAATATTTTACATTTACCTTTTCATCTATTTCACCAGCAAACGCCCTTATCAGAAATCCGGCTACCAAGAAGCAAGCGGCCACAGTTTCTGGGAAACGATGATGAATGCCGGGCTAAAAGGGGAATACCTGACTTATCGCCATCTGACAAATCTTGGTGAAGAGAACAAAATACTGACCAACGTATATCTGCCGAAACAAGACGGAACCACCACCGAAATCGACCTGATTATGCTGGCACCAACCGGCATCTATGTCTTCGAATCGAAAAATTACAGTGGTTGGATTTTCGGTGACGAAAATAGTCGGTACTGGACCCAGATGTTCCAGAACAGGAAGAAATTTCGCTTCTACAACCCCATTTGGCAAAATAAGCAGCACATCAACATTATCAGGCAACACCTGGACGCAGAGGAAAAAGTCTTCAAGTCGTACATCGTCTTCAGCCAACGGTGCGAACTGAAGAAAATGCACATCCACTCAAACAACGTAAAGGTGATGAAACGAAATGTGATGGTGAAAGCCATCAAACACGACATGGCAGAATCGGCTAATTTTCTGACTAGCTGGGAAATTACCAAATACTACAACCAGCTGGCCCGCTATGCCTGGGCAGATGATACGACAAAGCAGGCGCACATTGATGCAATGACCTGGCGAAACTAACACCCAAACAGAAAGGAAACTAACCATGAAAGCCTACATCGTAAAAATAGAACTCCAACACACCGAACCGCTGATTTGGCGACGAATCATCATGCCGGCCGGCGCGACTTACAATCGCCTACATGAAGTGATTCAGGCGGTGACAAATTTCCAACCTGATTACCATCTCTACCGCTTCGATTTGCCCGAAACAAACCAAGTCGTCACCAACAACGAAGAAGCCTATCACGAACACCAACACTACAAGAAAAATAAAGCGAAATACGACAAACATCTAGAAGAAATGCCACCCAAGTTCCGAGAATTTGAAAAACGTCATCAAGAAAGACTCAAAACCGAAGTGCGCAAACCAACCGGGCTTAAAATCGACAATTATCTCGAAAAATACAAACAAATCGACTACCTCTATGACTTCGGTGACGACTGGCTGTTCACCATCAAGTTGGAAGAGGTAGTCGACGACTATTATTTTGGTTACCCTACACTATTGGCCGGTGCCGAAACAGCTCCACCCGAAGACGTCGGTGGCATACCAGGTTTTTACGAATTCCTGAAAGCCTACCAAAATCCCAAGCATCCCGAACACGAATCAATGAAACAATGGGCTAAGTCCCAATATTTCCGCGAATACGACCCAACCAGGATAAACCAGTGGCTCAAAACAGTCAGCTACAAAAAGACCGAGTGGGGTAAAATCAAGCATGAGAACTATTTGGTGCTGGAGGATAAATATCGGAAAAACTAAGCTTTTGAAAACCCAATAATTTTGACACTATAATTTATTTACCATACAAACCCATACCAAATGTATAAAAATACTCGGAATTAAAGACCCAAACGTACATTTAAATAAAGAAATTTTTGGTGTTTGAGACGGCCAAGCAGTACAAACGGGCGCAACCCCGGAAAATCGGCAGTAAACCGGCCAGATGCACATTTTTCTTCCGAGTTTCAAAAAAAGTCGGAAGAATGATTCTGGAAACCAATTTTTACTTCCGACTTTTGCCAATCCATCATACCGGAGCTCTTTTTGAAATGAACCCCTCGCCAGAAAAATATTTCCGAGCAATCCGATTTATCGCAAAAAAATCCTTTATAATGGCTGGTAAGCTGACTTAACCAAGACCACTATAAAGGACCTTCATTATTGATAAACACAAATGAATGCTTATGTAAAAAACGATTCCGGTTCTATCTGCATAAAATGCGTTATTCATCTAATCTGTGGCTCTCCCTTTTTTTTCAATGGACGGCCGGACGAAAATAACATTGGTAGCGATCGGCGGCCACACAGGGTGGGGGAGACTTATTGGGAGGCGGATCTGTTCTCTCCAGCATTCTAATAATAGACAGGATTCATTTTTGACTCGAAACTAAATTTGAACTTTATTAAAATGGACCGTATTGGAGGTAACTTGCTACAACTACAATGATGCTAGCTGTGACCAGACCGATTGATATGAGCGGCAATGCCCATTTTACCCATTTCTTATAACTCACTCCACCTATAGCTAAGGCAGCCATGAAATAACCAGATGCTGGCCATAGGACGTTGGTTATCCCATCACCTAATTGGTAGGCCAAAATAGTTGTCTGCCGCGTTACATCTGTAATGTCTGCCAAGGGAAGGATAATCGGCAAGGCAATAACCGCTTTACCACTCCCAGATGCAATGACACCGTTAAATAAGGTGGTTACCGCTAAAATACCTATAGAAGCTAACTGACTTGGTAGGACAACCACAAATTTAGCGAGATACATGATGATGGTATCCATCACCATTGCATCTGTCAACACAACTGCTATACTTCTTGCAATCCCGATAACGAATGCGCCGACGAGCATCTCATTCAACCCGCTTACAAAACTATCCAGTAGATCATTTAATCTCATTCCCGCCACAATCCCCGGAATGACACCTAGGAGAATGAAATAGCCGGCCATTTCACTGAAGCTCCAACTCAGCGTAACGACACCGATAACCAAACCGATAAACAGGAGAATAGCCACTACCCCTGCCAAACGAACTCGGGGATAGGTTTCTTCAGCAGCTGCCATTTTTTCCGCAAATTCTTTTTTGGTCTCCAAGTCTTCCTCGTAAACGAGACTGGCTTGAGGATCTTTCAAGATTTTTTTTGCATAGATAGCGATATAGATGCATGAAATCAGCATCAATATGCCAGCGGTAATGACCCGGAAGCCCATTCCCGAATAAAGTGGTAAGTCTGCGAGTAGATGACCAAGCCCCACTGTAGCAGGTGCCGACCAGGCTGCGCTAAATCCAGCGGCAGTAGCTGTGAGTGAAATGGCTACGGTTACCATCGAGTCAAATCCCAGAGCAAGCAACAAAGGCATGAGAACAGGAATATAGATAAGCGCTAACTCCGGTACACCGATAAAACCCGTTATAACAACGAAGACAGCTGATAACACAAAAATAATGCCCAGTTTGTTGTTCTTGAACATTTTAACCAAACTAGTCACGCCCAGATTCAACATTCCGGTCTTTTTGATAATCCCAAATGCACCCCCGATCATGAAGGTGATGATGATAACATCAATAGATTCGCGTATTCCTCTTGGTATAGCAGTCATGATATTGGTCAGAGTTAAATTGTTTTCGGTTACGAATCGGAAAGTGTTTGGATCCACTGCAGTTCTTCCGTCAGCCAGAACAACCCTATCGTAAATGCCTGATGGTATGAGGTAACCTGCGATAATCGCCAGAACCAACATGATTAGCAAAATGATCCATGGATGCATTCCTTTGTCTTTCTTATTTACTTTTTCTTCTGCCATCTTGAATAACCTCCTCAAATAATTTTTAAACAACAATAATAGACACAAAATCAAATACTTTCAAAAATCCACCTCCCTAAAAAAAGAAACCGCTACCATTTATTAATCCTATCATAATATTGTTTTAATTCATTGGGCGCTTTGGGCAAAGGGACGCGCTTGAATCGTCTGTATGCCCAAAGCTTTTTGTTTTTAATTATGATAGGGGTTGAGGTGATTTAAAATCTAGGCACAGGAAAATATGTCAATTATCCATTACAATAGAGCCAACAACACAAAGCTGTAAGGAGGGAATCCATATGAAGTCAACAACCCTAATCATTCATAACGACACACCAGCTTCACTCACTATCCCCCAAATATTCGACAGCACGCGTTATGACACATTCATAGGTGTCACATACTCCGTTTCACCCAGTTTCCTCAACCGCTACTTGGCAGATTTCCATCACCTCCATCTAACCGTGGGCATCCAGGAAGACCACATCCAATACGCCACCAACGAAGCCGCCAGGGTATTGAAAAATAATATCCATAGTCTCTTGAATAACGAACCCGCTAAGTTTTTCCAAGAACTCACCAACCACGTAAAAGAGAAAATCAACGATCGCGATATCCAGGTGTTAGTACCGTTAGCCCACACCATCCACTCCAAATTTTACCTTCTCAGTCACTCACAAACCAAAGAAACGCGTCTCATCACCGGTTCCGCTAACCTCTCTGACCAAGCCTTTAGCCCAACAAGTAGCCAGTTCGAGGCAATCATGATTTATGATAACCATATCCTGTACGACCACATCCTAGACCACTACAAAAAGGACATGAAACCTATACTCACCAACTACTTCCCACAAGAACTCCTCAAGACTGCCGCCAATAAAACCAGAAACTTTGAAAATATAGAAGAGATTATTTGGCTTGATAATCAGGACCTCGAAAAAATACAGGAGAAGGGCATCACCGAGAAAATTGAACAAGTTGAAAATAAAATATCGCTGGGTATTATCCAACCCCAAATACAAGAAGAGATGCGAAATATCCTGGATGACTACAAAGATGAAAAAGATGAAAAGCGGAAACAACAAAAAATCGAGGAGACCGCATATATCCTGGTCAAAAATTCCGTTTCCCCGAATGCCAAAGAAGCCAAAATCAAGTCCCGCGAAGTCCTGACCAAAACGATTAAAAAACAAATCCAGATCAAAGTAAATGTCATTCCCGACAACCAAATTCCCCAAAGGCCACGCCTCATTAATTCACCCCATGAGCGTAATATCCCTAAAAACATCACTGGTTTGTTCGTGGAGAGCGATACGAATGCCGATATCCTACTGCCACTAGGCACCCATGCTTCCACTGAAGCCATCAAACAATCACTTGAAACGATCGCTGCACTCATCAAAACTTTTGAGAAATACACGGTCAAATACGAACCGACTTACGGCGCACGCATCATGGAGGCGATTCTTTATACTTACACCGCACCTTTTTTATTTGAAATAAAAGCAAAAGCCAGGGGAGAAGAAGAACGCAACGATATCCCACAGTTCCTGTTTTTGGGCGGAACAGCAGGTTCAGGGAAATCCAGTTTGTTGAAAGCATTGCGAAAAATGATAAACATCGCAACCTTCCAGGATTTCAATTCCATTGTTTCGACAGGTGCGCGTCGCAAAAAAGAAACCATCAACGTCCTGGAGAACTGGTTGATGGAAGGGAATGTGGCGCCTTTATTATTGGATGAACTTCCTGAAGATTTTTTCAGTAACCGATCCTATGGGAATGAATTGATCGTAAACACATCGAACCGTTTAGCCGCTAATCTTCAACCTTGTCCCGTCATTATCGGTACGACAAACGCCGACGGGTACACGTTGGAAGAACGAGCCCGCCGGAGAAGCTATTACCTTAAACTGGATAAAGTCTTTGACGAAGCATACCGCAAAGAATCACAGCCAGCCTATAATAAAGTTTTTTCAAAAATCGATGACCAGCTCTATCTTGATTTCATCGTGCGCTTTGCCACACGTTTGAATGACGATACACTTCGCTGGGATTATTTTCACGAACGCGGCAACTTCGACTTTTTGTACCATACGCGGGAAATCTTCAAAGACTATTATAAAATCGCTGGTCTGCAGCTACCCGAGTATTTTCCTTTAACACGGTACGATGATTCGAAAGAAACGAATGTCGAAAAATGGCGTAAACTCTACCTCGGAACGAGCAGTAAAGAATTCAAATTCGATGAATATACCGGTAACCTTCTTTTCAAGGTCGCCACTCTGGACGAAAACATCTCCCGATATGGAGCCGGAAAACCATCCGAAATCTATAAAAATGCCTTGTCCCCGAAAGTACTTGTTGGCTCCAAAGACAGTGCCGACATTGAACTCAATACCGAATTGTTCTTCCAATGGATTCAACTCGATAATCCCTTTGAGTACCAATACAAAGAGCAAGTGAAAGCATACTACCTCGAGAATCGTAACAAGATAAAAGAAGATAAAGAAACCCGCACAATCAAACTCGATCTGTCCACCTTTATGCAAGGCAAACAGATTGGGGCGATTGAACAATACAAACGCTATGTGCCAAAAGAAATTATCAAGGAAATCAAAGATGACCACTGCATGCTCTTTGATGCGAAAGGACTATACGAATGGCTGGAAATTCCGTATAAAGGACCGGGGATTTTGATGAGATTGTTCAATATGAGAGGAGAATACCAATAAACACCGAAAAAGCTAACACCGCCACCATTTTTTGCCCCACCCCCGGAAAAGAATGAAAACAATAAAGCAGCTCCCCGTGCTACACTGTTATAAACAAATGTTTGGGGGTGAATCTGATGGAAGTACATTTAGAAGCACTCAAATGGCTATTATACGAGAGCACAATCACAATCGGCGCAATAGCCAGGGCATGTCAGATGGATCGCAATTTAATCAAAGATATTCGTCAGCGTAAATTCGATTTCATGCACCTCGAACTGAAGCATGCCATTGACTTAATCGCCTATGCGGAAGCAATCAGAGGGGCGGATTATTATGCTGACCGCCGCTGGGTCGTATGTGAAGATGACCAAATGGAACTTTATGAATACGAAGAACTTTCCACGCTTCCACAACATGCGGAACTCATCTCCGAAGTCCGTTTGACCAACGAAATTGCAAACTTTGAAAAAATCAAAAACATTCGAAAAAAAATCCCCCCTGAAGAAGCGCAAACCTATGTCGACGATCGCTATCACCAAGCCAAAGAAGAGGCGTTTCGCAGTGTCGGCTTCAATGAAAAATCAGAATCATTTGATTAGCAATTCGCATGTCGCTTTCACTTTATCAAAATACTTTTGTTTATTTTTTTCCACCACTTCATCCGTCAGCTGCCGCAATAAACGCAGACGATCATGCATCGCACTGCCATCCATATACAAAACCGGCTGCTCAATCTCCAAAGCAGTTGTTTTTGTCACTATCAACAAATCAAATTGTAGCTTTTCCAAATTTTCTTTGGACAAACAATCGCCAGGCAATACCTCGAATGTATAATGACGGCTGAGTTCTGTTTGGAGAGTAGCCGTTATTGCCTTTGCATGATTCAAGGTTAAATGACTCGACACTAAAATCCGGCACGAATTAAATTTTTCCATAAAATCAAAAGCGAGATTCTCCCACCAGGACAGCTGAATATACAAAAGATAGTCCAGATCATCTTTTTGCAAGACAAGTTCGCGCTCATGACAAATCTGAATCAACATTTGCTTGGCCTCTTGGTAAAACAAGGGGATTTTTTGCTTTACGATGTCATTAAGGCCAACATTGAAAGTGGGAAATAAAAGATACCTTTTCGGGCTAAATCCCGGAGGACACAAACGATAACTTTCCATCGCATTATGGAGTTGCAAAATCAAGTAATGAAAATCTGTCTCTGGTAAATCAAACATTTGCCTCAGCGTTTCCAACCCCACCTGTAATTGCTGGATTTTGCGTTTAAAATCAGCATCTTCTTCCATCCGTAAATGAAGGTAGGGAACAGACATGAAAATGCCCCAATCAACAAATTCATTGAAATAGCGGCGCAATGTCATTTCATAAACAGGACAGAGTTCATCGGTTACGGTCATCATTTTCAAAAAAACGTGATAGATGAACTCCCGAAACTGCTCGCTTCCTTGGTGGGAAGTCGGGGGCGGGTGCCCCCTTAATCCGCGGCTCATATCCACCCCAAAGAAAAAATGATAATGATGGTATCTCATCGCAGTTTCAGGTATTTCGTAACTTTGAGCACAGCGCTCGAGAAACCGTCGCATCAATTCTTGATCCACATTTTCAAATGGCTAATCTTCCATGGTGTACTTTTCACTGAAATAAGCTGTGTAAAAATTCCGGATCAAACCTTCATGACCGACAACGCGGAAAGGTTGCGTTTCAAGTGAGAGGCCATAATCCTGAAGCGCGAGTTTGACGTTTTGAACCAGGCGACGCAATGAAGAATCACTAATATATAGATAGTCTTTCATCTCCGCATAACCCATCGTCTCATCAAAAAATACTTTTTCCAAAAATAAAAAACTGGGTGAAATCCGATACAACTTGCGCTGGAAATAGTCCAAGCCCACTGAAGAGGGCAAATTAAGAAAGACGCCCTCTGAAGACGAAACGATGGCTCCAGCCAACTCTTTCAAGGTTTCATTTATTTCAGCAAGATCATACTTAATGATACGGGCGGAAGAACCGATTGATTTTGCCAACTCACTGATGGTCAGTGGTCTATCGGCTGCATATAGATTCTCTATAATGCGATACTTTCGTTGGTCCTTAGTAGAAATAAGCCGCCACATCGAACGCTACCTCTTCATTTTTTTAAATTTATTATAGCAATATTGTTCTGGAAACGAAAGAGGGGATTGTAACAATATTTGGAAGAAAACGAATAACGTCCCGACCTCATCACGCAGAGCTCCGCAAAAAAACCCATACCTTTGCATACTAATCCCCCTAAACCGGCAAAGGTCCCTCAAAAATGCTGGACCTTTGCGTAAAAAACACAAACCTAACGCAAAGGTCGCTCCAAAACCCTATACCTTTGCGCAAACACCCCTCCATATTGTTTGCAATTGCCCCTCTAACGAACTAAACTAAAGTTGAACGTTCCGGTAAGCGCTTTCTTATTCCGGAATCAAAAAAATTAGGAGGAATCATATATGGCTACGTTCAAGAAAATGTTACTGGGCTCTCTTTCGCTGGCGACAATCGGCTTGCTTGCAGCTTGTGGGAATGACGACGGCACAAACGAATCGGCGACAAGTGGGGGCACATCTTCTGACGAAGTAACGTTCTGGTTTATGGGGGACGGGAATGAACAGGTCCAACCGATCCTGGATGCCTTTACGGAAGAAACGGGGATAGCCGTCAGTGTCCAGAGTATTCCGTGGTCGGCCGCGCATGACCGCTTGCTGACTTCCGTTGCTTCGGGGGAAGGTCCAGACGTGGTTCAAATGGGGACAACCTGGATGGCGGAATTTGTGGATGCGGGTGCCCTGATGGACATCACCGAATATACGGAATCATCAGAAGACTTGAATCCGGACAACTTCTTTGAAGGGAACGTTGCGACAACTCAAATTGATGGCGCTACTTACGCAATCCCTTGGTATACCGAAACCCGGGCCTTATATTACCGGACTGATTTATTGGAAGAAGTAGGTTACCCCGAAGCGCCACAAACATGGGATGAACTAAAAGACGCCGCGACCAAGCTATCCGAACGCGGGGACAACATGTACGGCTTCAACGTGGATGCGGCTGATCAAACCTTCGCGATGATGTTTGCCCGTCAAAATGGCTCCGAACTCCTCAACGAAAATAACGAACCGCAATTCAACCAACCGGAATTCATTGAAGCCATGGAATACCTGAACAGCTTTATCGAAGACGGCGCAGCGCCTGCGCAAGACCTTGGCCTGGACATTTCGCAAACATTCGGGGGCGAGGGAATCGTCCCGATGTTCATCAGTGGTCCGTGGATGATTTCCATCATAAATGAAAACGCACCGGACATTGAAGGCAACTGGGCAACGGCCATTCTTCCAGAAGGACCAGAAAACAACCTCTCCAACACAGGGGGTGCGAACCTGGCTATCTGGAACGAAACCGATAATGTGGACAACGCCGTTCTCCTACTGGAATTCTTGTCCAAACCTGAGAACCAACTCCTCTTCCTGGAAACATCCAGCTCTTTACCAGCCAACATGGCAGCTTGGGACGATGAAGCTTTATCAGACGAGCTAATCGCGACCTTTGGTGAACAACTGGAAAATTCCGAGCATATGCCACTCCTACCTGAGTGGGAACAAATCGCCCAAAGCTTCCTGACGTACTGGGAACAAATCACAGTGGGCGGGGCCGACATTGCGGAACAAATGGAAGCCTTTAACGAAGAAGCAACCGGAATCCTGAATTAACCACACATAGAATCTGAAGAACAAGCCCAGAAACGAGTACGAGTTAAATCGGATTCCTGCTTCTGGGCTTTTCTTTTCATTCTCGCGAACCAAGAAAAGGGTGAAGAAAATGAAATCAAAAAATAAACTGGCACCATGGGTCTTCATTACCCCCGCTATGATTCTCTTGCTTGCGTTTTCGATCTTACCAATTTTTATTGCGTTTTTCATCAGTTTTACCGACCTCAGTCTTTCCGGACTGGCGGACTTTTCCCGGATCGCATTCGTTGGCCTGGAAAATTACCAGGACGTCACGTCTGATGCCGTCTTCTTAAAGTCCATTGGCAATACGCTTTTCTACGTTGTCCTCGGGGTACCACTCATCGTGATGTTATCCTTGACCATCGCGGTTCTCATTCAAATGGGGAATGGCCGCTTCTTTGACATGATGCGCCTGTTCTTTTACTCACCGTCCATCACCAACATCGTCGCCATCGCCATTGTTTGGTCGTTTTTATTCAACCCGAACCAAAGCATCGGACTCATCAACCAAGTGCTCTCCTGGATAAACATCGGACCAATCGCCTGGCTACAAAACCCTCAAATCGCCAAAATATCCCTGGTCATCCTGGCAGTCTGGCGGGGACTTGGAATTAATATGTTGATTTTCTCCGCCGCCCTGCAAAACATTTCCCCAACGCTCTATGAAGCAGCTGATATTGACGGCGCCACCCGGTGGCAACAAATTTGGCATGTCACGATTCCGCAGCTGAAGTTCTCCACTTTCTTCGTCGTAATTACCACAATCATCGGTTGGCTCCAGTTCTTCGAGGAACCGTTTGTCATGACCGAAGGCGGTCCGTTGAACAGTACCATGAGTATCGCCTTGTTTATTTACAGGAACGGCTTCCAGTTCAACCGCTTTGGTTACGCCGCAGCCGGATCGATGATTTTATTTATCATCATCATCGTTGCGACGCTCCTGCAAATGAAAATCCAAAAACGACGGGACGAGGACACGATTTGAGAAAAGAGGAGAGAAATTATGCTTACAGTAAATAGAGGCACCAAGATTATTATCGGTGTGATACTGGGATTATGGGGCATCGTCACCATCGTTCCCTTTGTCTGGATGATTCTGTCCGCTTTCAAAACCAATCCAGAAATCGTCTCGATGGCACCGACATTATTCCCGAACGAATGGACCTTGAATAACTTCCGGGAACTTTTCCAACGCCTGAACTTCGACGTCTATCTCATAAACACCTTGATCATCACCATCTTCAGTTTCGGCGGTCTTCTCATCAACGCCATGGCCGGCTTCGGCTTTGCCAAATACGAATTCAAGGGGAAAGAATTCCTCTTCATCCTCGTCCTGGCAACGATGATGATTCCCGGTCAAGTCACGATGATTCCGGTTTACCTGATCCTGAACCAAGTCGGACTCACCAACACTTACGCCGGCATCATCCTACCCGGTCTGGCAGGCGCTTTCGGAATCTTCCTGTTCCGGCAATTCTTCGCCAACATCTCGGAAGAAATGCTGGAAGCAGCCCGTCTGGACGGCGCGAGCGAGTACTTTATCTTTTGGAAAATCGCACTCCCGCTCTCGCGACCCATCCTGGCTGTCCAAGGCATCCTGACTTTCATCGGCGGTTGGAACTCCTTCCTGTGGCCATTGATCATCGCCAACGACCAAAAATACTACACGCTCTCGGTTGGCCTGCAGCTCCTGCAAGGCCAACACGGCGCCAACTACGCCTTACAAATGGCCGGGGCCGCCTTCATGGTTATCCCGATTTTGATCATATTCTTGATTTTCCAAAAATTCATCCTGCAAGGCTTCGACATCTCAGGCGGAAAATAATAGGCGAAACCGTCCAGCTCACCGGCAACTTTTTCGCCGCCGACAAAGCCACCATCACCGGACCCATCAAGCAGATGAACGTCGCCGCCAACGACCTGACCCGCGTCGGATCCATCCTGGGCAGTACCGGGGCAGCCGATATCCGCCGTATTCAAAGCGATTTTATGAAAGAAACCGGCTTGGTATTCCGTTGTTATTTATGGCGGACGTGATTCACGGTTAACGGACAAATTTTCCGATCCCCTTGGCGTTAGCGAGTTCATGGAACCCGGACCTTATCGCAGATGGTTGACTTGGTGCGCGATGCACGGTGGGCGAAACGCTGAAGATACGCAAATGACTGAAGTTGAACTGATTAAAGAAGGAGATTGAATATGCATGTAATCGATCAAACGAAAACGCCAAAAGTAACTTTGCAAGCAGGGAACCTAAAAGCCGAATTTTTGCCTACCGGTGACTTGTATCGTCTCGGTACCGAAGAGACGATGATCAATCAAGTCTTAAGCAATCCCATCGATGGGGCCTTGAACAATCTTTACTTGCGCGTCTACCAAGAAGATGGTTCCATTTCGTACGCACCCTTGTTGGGTATCCAATCCCACAGCCAGTTTGCGCTTGGGAAGAACCAAGTAAAGTGGACTGGAGTATTTGAAGAAATCAGCTATGCCGTTATTTTCAGCTTGGCCAACTACCAAACCTGGCTGTGGTACATCAAGCTGGAAGGAAAAAAAGAAAAAATCGATGTGATTTATGCTCAGGATATCGGTTTGGCTTCCCAAGCGGCGGTTCAAACCAACGAAGCCTATACCGCGCAATATGTGGACCATAGTGCTTTTGATGGTGTGATTTGTTCAAGGCAAAATATGCCCCAGGGCGAAGGGAAGTTTCCCTATCTCCAGCAAGGTGCCTTTTCAAAAGTGGCCAGTTACAGTACCGATGGTTTCCAGTTTTTCGGCACTTCCTATAAAGAGACCAATGTGGCACAAGCGTTAACGAGAGAAAACCTCCCGTCCCAAGTTTCCCAGTATGAGTTCAGCTACACCGCTCTGCAAATAAAACCGTTCCAACTGGTGGGCAAAGAGACCGTTACTTTCTATGGCTACTTCGAGGAAAATCATCCGGAAGCCGTAACCGCACCGAAAGTGATTGAAGCCAACGGCCTCTTTCAGTCGGAAGAAATGTTCACCCCAATTAAGCAGTTGAAATGCAACCCCTTGATCGGCGAACCCTTGAAGACCATCCCTCTCACCAACGAGGAAATGGCAGCGCGTTATCCCAAGCGAATCCAGGAAGAAAATGAGGGGAACCAATGGCTCTCCTTCTTTACCGAGGACTATGTCCATGTGGTTTCTAAAGCTAAAGAGTTGCTAGTGGAGCGTCCGCATGGTCACATCCTCTTTACCGGTGGGAATCGCAAAGTGGATGAAAGCATCATGACGACAACGTGCTGGATGTATGGGGTCTTCAATGCCCAAACCTTGAGGGGTAACACCGATATGAACAAGTGGTTCACGAATACCCGGAATGCCTTGAATATTTTGAATACTTCCGGGCAGCGACTTTATGTAAAAATAAAAGACACGTACCACTTGTTGGCCATGCCTTCTGTTTTTGAGATGGGTTTTAACTATGCGAAGTGGCTTTACAAAACTTCCGAAGAAACGTTTGAAGTGACGGTTTTTTCTACTATAGGAAACAGTGAAATCCGCCTGCAACTGGAAACGAAGAGTGGGCAAGCCTACGAATATCTGGTAACTAATCAAGTGGTCATGAACCAAAAGGAATATGTAACGCCTGTCTATATGAAGCAAGACAAGCAAGCCCTCACTTTTTATGCGGATAAAAACACGCTTAATTACGACCGCTATCCGGAATTAGCTTATCAGTTGGTAGTGGAGGGAACCGAGTTCACCGTAAAAGATGAAAGCTTGTTTGTTACGGGTGCCGAACCGGGCTCTGCTTCATTGATGGTCTTGCAATTAGTAGAAACGAATCAGTTCCAAATCCGTATGCTCGGAAACGACCAAGCATCAGAAACGACCTTTGGAGAAGAAGTGCGCCAGTTTAAAGCGTACTTCAATGATTTAATGAATGGCTTCAAGTTAACAAAAGGCGAAACACTCCCGTCGGAACTGGAAAAACTGAATATCATCGCTTGGTGGTATACCCACAACATGCTCGTTCACTACTTGGTTCCCCATGGCTTGGAACAATACGGCGGGGCGGCCTGGGGAACACGCGATGTCAGCCAAGGACCGGCGGAATACTTTCTGACCATGCAACATTATGATGTCGTAAAAGAAATCATCAAGACTCTCTTTTCCCATCAATTTGTGGAGGACGGCAATTGGCCGCAATGGTTCATGTTTGATCGTTACCAAGATATTTATTTCCATGAAAGCCATGGGGACATCATTGTCTGGCCCCTGAAACTCGTCGCCGATTACTTATATCGTTCCGGTGACACGAGCATTCTTCAAGAAACAGTCCCATATATGAGTAGGGAAACCAGTACCTTCACAACCGAAACCTTTACGGTGCGTCACCATCTGGAAAAAGAAATAGACTATATCAAGAGTCATTTCCTGTGGGATACGCATTTATCCAGTTATGGGGACGGTGACTGGGATGATACTTTGCAACCACATGGCCAAAGCCTGAAGGTAAACATGGCCAGCAGTTGGACCGTGGCCTTGACCTATGAAGCCTTAACAAGATTTAGTGAAACAATAAAAGAAGTCGAGTCCGAATATGCAAAAGAACTCACTGAATTAGCGACGTATATCAAGGCTGATTACAATAAATACATCCTCTCTGATGACGTCATTCCAGGCTTTGTCTATATGCCGGAACCCGATAAGGTGGAATTCATGATTCACCCAACTGATACGAAAACAGGAATCCAGTACCGGCTCTTGCCGATGATTCAAGGAATCACGAGCGAAATATTCACGAAGGAACAAGCGATTACGCATTTCCAATTAATCAAGGAGCACCTGTCATACCCCGATGGTGTTCGTTTGATGAACCGACCGGCTACTTATCAAGGTGGCGTCAGCACGAACTTCAAGCGCGCCGAACAAGCCGCCAACTTTGGTAGGGAAGTAGGACTGCTTTACGTCCATGCCCAGATTCGCTTTATTGAATCCATGGCAAAAATAGGGAAAACCGCTGAAGTCTGGCATGGTCTGGAAGTCATCAATCCCATCAACATCCAGGATGTTGTGCCAAACGCGGCTAAACGTCAAAGCAATTCTTACTTCAGCAGTTCCGATGGTGATTTTGCATCACGTTACGAAGTAGCGGAAAACTTCGAGAAATTAAAAACGGGCGAAGTGCCCGTGAAAGGCGGTTGGCGCATTTACTCAAGTGGACCGGGGATCTATCTGAATCAATTGATTTCCAATGTACTTGGTATTTCAACTCACAATCAGGATTTAGTGATTGATCCGATTTTACCAGCTACATACAGCGGATTGACGTTACAATTTACTTATTTGGGTAAGGCTGTTACTTTTAAATTTATGCATGATGATAACGAGGTTATAGTAGTAAATGGTAAAGTAGCTAGGGGCGCCAAGTTAATGAATCCTTATAGGACTAGTGGCATGGCTGTTATGAGGGAAGAAATTGAACCGCTGCTAAACAACATGGCTAACGTAATCGAAGTATATTATTAATAGAAGCGAAGCAAGCAGATGCCAGCATTAAGGGGCATCTGCTTGCTTCGTTATGTGTATAAGGCACTCAAAAAACAAAGCTATGATTTTAGGTGAAGTAAGATTGCTTCCAGTTGGAAAGTTTAACGAAGTGGGGAGAAAAAGTAAGGAAATTATTGGATAGATGCTTTTCATACCTTATTGAGTTTTCCTATGAAGCTAACCCAGAGAGAACATTTATCATGTACTCTGAAAGTAAAATAGTAAAACCCACATAGGTGCTTAATCCTTGCCATCTTATAGAAAAAAGGATTTAAGGAAGAAAAATTATTATCATAAAATCTAACTGCACAGCAAAAATTGTTGAAAATGTGAACTCTGTTTGAACAATTTTAAAATGAAAACGTATACGAATGCATTGGAGTTAATGAACCCCAAATTAAATCAACAATATGACAAAAAAATCAATTTATCGGTGCAAAATGTGGATATAAAGTGATATTATGATATAGATATTGAAAAATTTAATAAATCCATTGTTATATTTAGTTATAAAGAAGGAAATTAATATTCTCCATTATCTGGAACGATACAAAAAGGAGGCTGATCAACTGATTATTCGGAAAAGCAACAATTATATTCTGAGTAATTCACACTTCTAAGGATTAAAAAATCTACTTTTTTGGCTTCATTAAATTGCTTAGGAGGGCTTGGCATGTATAAATTTGAAACGAGTGCTTGGGTAAAGCATTTTGATTTTATGGTTATCGATATTATCTTTTTATTATTAGCCTTTATGATTTCTTTTACTTTACGTTTTGGAGGAGTTTCGCCTTTTTCTATCCAACTTTATGCTATATTAGGTGTTCTGATGCCAATCCTGCATATTTTTATCGTCTTCTTCACGGAAGAATATTCCGGCATTTTGCGTAGGGGTTACCTAAAAGAACTCAAGGCTGTATTGAGACATAACAGCATCTTATTGGCATCAGTCGTGTTCTTTATGTTTATGACGCAACAAGCGGAAGAATATTCCCGCATTGTATTGTCCATGATGTGGGTTTTAAGTTGCCTCCTGATGTGGGGCGGACGAATTTTTTTGAAGAGAGCATTGCTACACGCTTATTCCCAAGAAAAAAATCAATCTTACTTGTTGGTAATAAGCACGCAAAATTCTGCAGAAAAAACAGTTGAACAATTGCAGAAAGCATCTTATAGCTCATATAGACTAAAAGGTTTAGCGGTTGTGGATGCGGATATACACGAAGAAGTTGTGAGTGGAATCCCGGTGATAGCCAGTCGAGAGACTGTGATGGATTACCTCCGCTTCAATACCGTCGATGGCGTCTTCATTGATGCAAATGTTTCAGAAGAGGAAATAGACCAAATAACGGAAAATTTGGTTGCTATGGGTATCACGGTTCACATCTCTTTGGATCATATTTCCAGTGAAATGCCGAACAGAGTGGTGGAAGAAATCAACGGTTATTCCGTATTGACTACAAGCATCAAGATGGCAACAACACGTCAACTGTTCATAAAACGCGTCATTGATATTTGTGGAGGTTTGGTCGGCTTAGTAGCAACAGTAATAGCTTTCGTTATTTTCGCTCCAATTATCTATATTCAGTCACCCGGTCCAATCTTTTTCTCACAGGAACGGGTGGGTCGGAATGGTAGACGTTTCCGCATCTATAAATTTCGTTCTATGTATATGGATGCTGAAGAACGCAAGAAAGAATTGATGGCTCAGAATAAAATGGATGGTTTTATGTTCAAGATGGATAACGACCCACGAATTATGCCAATCGGAAGATTCATTCGTCGCGTATCAGTTGATGAGTTGCCGCAAAGTATCAACATCCTGAAAGGTGATATGAGTCTAGTAGGGACAAGACCCCCGACAGTGGATGAATATGAAAGATACGAACTACATCATAAACGCAGACTGGCAGCGAAACCGGGACTTACTGGTATGTGGCAAGTGAGCGGTAGAAGCGATATCACAGATTTTGAAGAAGTTGTGGCTTTAGATACAGAATATATCAGTAATTTTACCTTGAGTTTATATTTTAAGATTCTGTTTAAGACAGTTGGGGTTGTACTAGGAAAAAAAGGTTCAGTGTAAGTGTCATTTTTCATTTAATTAATTTTATGCATTAATAGAATTTTGATTAGTAACGGAAGGACAATAAAATTGGCAAACATTACAGTGGTAGAGACAAGCTATGTTGGTTTATCTAATGCAATTTTGCTTTGCGCAACACAATAAAGTCAATTCTTTTGAAAGTATTGAAAAAGTTGACTTAATCATTAAAAATATCTCTCATTGTGGATAAAGAAATTTAAAAGTATCTGGTAGATAAAAAATTGAGTTTCAATGCTACCGATGAAAAAGAAATGGTATATCAAAATACGGACTTTGTAGTCATCGTTACATCAATGAACTATGACTGAGAAGAAAAATAACTGTAATACACATCTTCAGTGGAATCTATCATTGAAGATGTATTGTCGTATCAGCTGGAAGAAACGTTGCTTATCAAATCAACGATTCTTATTGGCAATACAAAACAAATCCGTGAAAATACAGAAAGTTGAGATATTTATAAAACTACTAGACGAATGTTCAATCAAAAAAATATTTCGGTATTATACATGGACTCCACTGAAGCAGTCAACTTGTTGGCCAATACGTATCTAGATTTGTGGGTAGCGTTTTTTAATGACTTAGATACGTATACTGAAATAAGAGAATTAGATACAAAATCATAGAAGACATTGGGCTGGAACCTCATATTGGAACGCATTACAATAACCATTCATTCGATTTTGGTGGCTACAGCTTACGGCTCGGAGCTATTGTTGAGACTAACCGTACATGGAAAAATCATGCAGCCAATATGGTGTTACCACACAATCCAAAAGTGGTAGGTATCTATAGCTTAGCTATGAAGTCAGGATACGATAATTTCTGTTATCCAAGGAATCTTGAAACGTATTAAAGCGCGAGGGATTGAAGTAGTTGTAGACGAGCCAGTTTTAGAAGATGAGTTGTTTTATAATTCAAAAGTAATCAGAGGTTTGGATGAATTTAAAAGGATATCCTATGACATTCTTTCCAACCGATTGTCTGAAGAGCAATCGGTTGGAAAGAAAGTATATAAGGAAATTTATTCCATAAAAATTAACGTATACAGATAGATAGCTACTTAAACTCTTTCAAGTCAGTATATTAATGAAAAATGTCGACAAGAAATTAGGAAATAAGGTGTGAAAATTTGAAGATGGGAAATGATGAGCAGAATTCTCCGAACGAACAAAAGGATATTAATAAATACAAAAAAAATATTTTCATTTTAAATAGTCATTTTGGAAAGAAAATAATCTCAGGAAAATCCACAAGTAGTATGAAAAAAATTTGTTTCGCAGCATCTTCAGGAGGGCATTTCGAACAATTGCTGATGCTAAAACCTCTAATGGACAAGTATGATGGATTTATACTAACAGAGCAGACTGCCTATGTAACAGAAACTAAAGAAGAAAAAATGTACTATCTTAAGCAAGTAAACCGGAGAGAAAAGTCTTTTATTTCTAGAATGATAGTAAATACAATCACTTCACTTAGGATATTTATAAAAGAAAAACCTGATATTGTTATTTGCACTGGGGTACTTTCTATGATTCCAATGTGCTTGATAGCAAAATGTTTTAGGAGAAAATTAATTTATATAGAATCATTTGCAAAGATTACATCGCCAACGGAAACTGGAAGGCTGCTTTATAAATTTTCGGATCAATTTTACGTACAATGGGAACAAATGTTAGAAATTTATCCAAAAGCTATTTATAAGGGTGGTATTTACTAAATATTCATGCAAGGGAGATTAAATGATATTTATTACATTAGGTTCTCAAAAATTTCAATTTAATCGTTTACTAAAAAAGGTAGATGAACTGATTGAAGATGGAACTATAAAGGACGAAGTGTTTGCTCAGATTGGCTATAGTGATTATAAAGCTTCACATTTTAAATATACTGAATTCCTAAACAGAGATGAATTTTCAAATACAATAGAAAAATGTGATATTGTAATTACTCATGGAGGTACAGGAGCAATTATTAGTGCAGTTAAGAATAAAAAAAAGGTTATTGCTATTCCAAGACTTGTAAAGTATATGGAGCATGTAGACGATCACCAATTGCAGATAATAGAACAGTTTAAAGAGATGAATTTGATTTATGGGTGTAAAGATTGCGATAATCTTGGAATAGCAATTGAAGAATTGGATAATATTAGTTTAAAAGGATATACCTCCAATAAAAAAATGATTATCAACAGTATTGATGAATATATCCAATCAATATAATAACAAGTAGTTTGTACTGTACACATAGTGTAGTGTATCATTGATATTTAGAGTAATTTAAATTTCATTTTACTTTTGACCGGAGTTTATAAATATCATTTGAGGCTATTCTTAGCGTCTTTTAAATTTATTCTTTTGTCAACGCTACACTAGTGTAAAGAGTATAGTATATTTTAAAGGGGAATACATTTTTAATGAAAAGAATACTAATCATAAATACAGTTTTATTTGGATATAATGGTATTACAAATGTATTAATGAATTATTATGAAGCTATGGATAAAAGTGAATTGTGTATAGATTTTATAGCAACCAATCGAAAAGGAATTACCATTGATAATAATATACGTAAGAGATTTGCAGGAGCGAACATTATAGAATTAAGTCATAGAAAGAAACAAACTTTAAGATATCTAAAAGAATTGTCTGAAGTGATGAAGTCGGGATATGATGTAGTTCATGTTAATGGAAATAGCGCAACAATGGCCCTAGAACTTCGAATGGCACAAAAATATAAAATTCCTATTCGAATCGCACATTCTCATAGCTGTGACGAAGGAAAATTTCATAAAATATTCAAATATATTTTTAAACATTCCTACACCAAAGCAGTTGCATGTTCAGATGTTGCAGGAGATTGGATTTATGGTAAGGATAATTTCTTAGTGTTAAATAATGCTATAGATTTAGATAAGTATGAATATAATGAAACATCTAGAGATGAATATAGAAAAATGTTAGGACTTCAGGATCAGTTTGTTGTTGGGCATGTTGGTTTATTCAATAACGGTAAAAATCAGACATTTCTCTTAGATGTATTTTATGAAATAAAAAAAATAAAACCTAATAGTGTACTATTACTTATTAGTGGTAGTGAAAAGGCGCCAGAAGAATTAGTTAATAAAATAGAACTATTGGGACTACGAGATGATGTGAAAATTTTATGCAGGCGAGATGACATAGCTTATTTGATGCAAGCAATGGATATATTCGTTTTTCCATCAAAATGGGAAGGATTGGGCCTTGCGTTAATTGAAGCACAAGCAGCTTCACTACCTTCTATTGCTTCAGCAGTAGTGCCAGAAGTTGCCAATGTTGCAGATGATTTGGTTAAGTATATATCTCTTGATGAGCATCCTAGTGTTTGGGCACAGGAATGCCTAACAATCAATACAAATTTAAGAGGAGATAATATTAATCAGATTAAATCTAAAATAAAAAAATCAGGTTATGATATTAAATACAATGCAGAGTTTTTGAAGGATATATATATGACAGAGGGGTAAAAATGAAGATATCAAAGGACTTAGATGTATTTACTGAAAATAAAAAATACCCTTTTATAACTAAGATATTTGTAATTTTAATTAATCCGTGTTTTCAGTGCGTTGCGCTCTACAGATTTTCTCATTTTCTTTATCAAATTCGTTTATTGCCATTAGCAAAAATTGTATGGTACATCAATAGACTTATATATTGCTGTGATATTGATTATAAGGCGGATTTAGCTGGAGGTTTTAGATTAGTACATGGATTAGGCGTTGTTATAGGAGCAGGTGTACAATCAAAAGGGAAATTGACTGTTTATCAAGGTGTTACTTTAGGTGGAACAGGGAAACACAGGATAGATGATAAAAATAAAAAAATATATATGCCTGTCTTAGGAAGTAACGTAACTATCTACACAGATGCGAAAGTATTTGGTCCAGTACAAATAGAAGATAATGTTGTAATTAAGGCGGGAAGTCTTGTAGTAAGGGACTTGGATTTTGAGGATAAAAGTAAAGGATAAGTGATTATATTATTATGAGAGAATGTCCCTTTGTTAGCATTGTTTTAGTTAATTATAATTCGGCAGAACATACGGTTGAATGTATAGATAGTCTTAAGAATTTAGAATATGACAATTATGAAATATTAGTTGTCGATAATGCATCTAGAAAAGAAGATTATGCCATATTAAAGGAAATTAATAATAAGAAAGTGCACATTATTAATAGCGGAGAAAACCTGGGATTTGCAGGAGGAAATAACTTAGCAATAAACTTAGCTATAAAAAAAAGCGATTATATCATGTTGTTAAATAATGATACAACAGTTGAATCCGATTTTCTAATTAAAATGTTAGAGGTATTTGAAAAAGAAACTAATATAGGAATAGTATGCCCAAAAATATATAATTATTATGATCAGAGTGTCGTGTCATATGCAGGAGGAGATATAAATACACTCAAAGGAGGCGTTTATATAGAAGGAATCAACGGAAAAAATTTAGAAATATATGATATGCCAAGAAAAATAACGTTTGCAACGGGATGTTGTATGCTTGTTCCGATTAATGTTTTTGAAACTGTTGGAGTATTACCAGAAGATTATTTTCTTTATTTTGAAGATACAGATTTCTCCATCAGAGTACTAAATGAAGGTATGTTCTTGTGGTATGAGCCACAGGCTAAAATTTACCATAAAGAGTCTGTTAGTACAGAACGTTTTTCAGCTAATTACCAGTATTATTTTGTTAGAAATAGATTCACATTTATTAAAAGAAATTTTGAATTTAAAAATAAGATTACTGCATATCCAATCTCTTTTCTGTATGTACTAAAAAAAATAGCAAAAAAGCAATTTAGTTATGAAAATTCTGGGTTAGCATTAAAGGATTTTATGATAGGGAAGATGGGAAAGAGAACCTAGGGGGGAATTTATGAAAATACTATATGCAGTAGCCTGGGGAAAATCAAAAGAAAAGACATGGTCTGGTACGGGATACTCTCTTTATAACGCGCTTAGAAAACAAGTTGATGTTGAAGATATTAATGTAGAGCTTAACCGAATGCAAAAAATGGTGATGTGTATCGAACAGTTACGATTAGTAAATGGTAAGTTACGAAGAAATAAATATGATTTTACCAAAATACAGGTTACGCTGAAAAAGAACAAGCTTGAGAAGGCTGTTAGGGAAAAAACAGAGCCCCTAATACAGATTGGAGATTTTCAAACCCAATATAAAAATCAATATATTTATCAGGATTTAAGCTTAGATAGTTTAATTGATTTTAGGGTTCATAAGCCAACGGCTTATAAATATTCCCCATTTATAACGAATTCGATAAAAAATTTACTGTGGCGAGCAAAATTTCAGAAGAAAGTTTATGATAATAGTAAGGGTATATTTACAATGAGCTACTGGTTAAGGGACCATTTGATTAAGTATACAAAAATTCCAGAAAATAAGGTTCATTATGTTGGTGCTGGGATTAACTTAGATATAAATAAAATTACAAATGAAAAAAAAACCAATAATAAAATATTATTTGTTGGCAGGGATTTCTATCGTAAAGGTGGAGATATTGTAGTTAAAGCATTTAATGAATTGAGAAAAGAAATGGACAATGTCGAACTATATATTGCTGGACCTAAAGCAAGGCCAAAAGAGATAATTGAAATGCCCGAAGGAATTATTTTTTTAGGGGATTTAAAATTTGATAAATTAAGTGATTATTTTAATAAATGTGATATTTTTTGCATGCCCTCTAGATTTGAGCCTTTTGGTTTAGTGTATATAGAGGCACTAGTTTATGGAATGCCTTGTATAGTGAGTAATGATTTTGCAATGAAAGAAGTTGTTAAAGATGGAGTAAATGGCTACTTGTTAAATAATGAAAACATTGGAGAATTAAAAGAAAAAATGCGAGATTTATTAAAAAATAAAACAATTAAAAAAAATGTGTTGGAAAGCAGAGAGCATTATATACAGGAATATTCTTGGGATACAGTAGCCACTAAAATGCTCAGAGTAATTGAAAATGATCAATTGCATACTTAGAAACTCCATCATCCCTTTTAGAAATGAGGTAAAGCATGAAATTTAAGAAAATGAATTTGACGTTATCTCAAATAATGGTTTTGGGCGCCCTAATTATAGAATTGCAATTTTTTTATATATTCCCATTGCCAAAAATATTTTGGATTGGGAATAATAGTGATAATAAAACCTATATTCTTATTATTTTGTATATGGCGTTACTGTTAATGCTATTAAAAAAAAGTTTTAAAATCAAAATTACAAAAAAAAATAAATTCCTTGCAATATACCTAATAATTCAAATAATATTATCAATCTTATTAATGTATAGAAGTATGAAAATATATAATCAATCGGCCTTTGATTTATTAATGGCTGCAGATTATTTGATGATGCCAGTAACTGCCTGTGTATTCATAAAAGCGATGAAAGATAAAGTTGGATTTGAAAAGATGATGTCAATCGTATTTAGTATGTTGCTATTTATTCAAATAATTATATTTTTACAAGGTGTTAGTTACTCTCTAATAGGGGTCATTCCTTTTAAGGGAATGTCTAGTACAGGATTGCCTAGATTTAGATATGGGCGGATAAGAGCAGAATGGTCAAGTATAAATTTTATTGGATTTACTTATAGTGTGTCGGAACTTTGGCATCATCATAAAGAGATAACTTCAAAAAAGAAAGTATATTGGATGCTTGGTTTATCAGCTATCAATTTGATTGTTTTTTGTCAAACAAGAGCAATTCTAATTGCTAGCTTACTGTCATGTATGGCTATGCTCGTTTTATCGTCTTCAAGATCAAAGAAAAAATGGATGATGATGATTGTAGCTGTAGTTTGTTCTGTTTTATTAATATCTGGTGGGGCATTAAGTAACTTTATTTCTTCATTTGATATCAACGGTGACTTGGGTGGGAGTACATCAGTAAGGTTACATGAAATAGAGTATTATTGGATGGCTTTTAAAAACAATCCTATTTTCGGGTTAGGGCTTGTGAGGCCAATCAGACCTGATTTAAAACTAGTATATGGGGGACTAGCAGGGGGAACTCCAACGGATGTAGGTCTATTAGGATTAGCAGCGGAAACGGGGCTAATAGGAATTTTATTATTCGTAATTTTATTGTTACGATTTTTCTATATAATAAAAAAAATTTGGAAGAAAAGCACATATTCACTTTTTCTTGTAGGAATAATTTCTTATATTGTGGCTACTTTACCATCTTTAATTGTTACGAATATTACAAGAATTGTTGCATTGCCGCTATGCATCGCGATTTTCGAAAGTGTTTATTATAATGTTAAATTAATGGAGAAAGCTAAAGAATTGAATGAGGTAAAGTGAATGCCAGAAATTTTCCGAAAGTTGATTACTAAAAAACATAGTATTTCTTTAAGCTCTAAGAACATTGTAAAAGTAACTTCTGGGACATTGGTTGGACAAATTATTTCTTTTGCAACATTGCCGATGTTGACTAGAATATATGGTGCTTCTATTATGGGAATATGGGCAATAATTGCATCATTAACGTTCATAATTAAGGCTTTCTCTGATTTAGGAATAGGCAATGCTATTATGGTGAGTAATGATGAAGAAGTTTTAGATTTATATAGCGTAGTCTCTACTATTTCATTGGTAATCACCATTCTCGTTTCGGGGTTGATCTTCATCTATTATAGTTTTTTTCCTAGTAATGAGGGGTTGTCAGCATTCTGGATGGCGTTGATTATTGCTGTAAATTCATGGACTGCTAAACAAGTCGATATTTGTTATGCTTGGTTGAACAGAGATAAAAATTATCAAGTATTAATGAAAAATCCAATTATTAGTCAGGTTTCAATTTTTATTTTTTCTGTTTCATTAGGATTATTAGGATTTAAGGGGTTTGGTTATTTTATTGGATCTATGGCAGGATCTTTTTTTTCTCTTCTAAATATGAAGAGATATTTGCCAACTAGAATTTTTACTATTCAAGTAAAAAAGTATAAGTATGTCCTTCATAAAAATAAGAATTTTATAAAATATCAGATGCCAAGCGATTTGTTAGGAAGAATTAAAGACTCTTTACCAACATTATTAATTAACTTTATTTTTGGGAGTGAAGCGGTTGGATATTACTCTTTAAGCATGAGAATGATTAGTACCCCTGTCAACTTGCTGGGTACTTCAGTTGGACGAGTATTCTTTTCTGATATTGCTGAAAAAAAAAGAAACGGATTAGATTATTGGGATGATATCCATAAAACTATAAATACTGCATTTAAAATATGCATAATCCCTCTAATTTTCATTTTAGCATTTGGAGATGTTTTTACTGTAATATTACTTGGTGAAGGTTGGTATGTTGCAGGACAGATGTTAAGAATTGCTACCATAATAGGACTATTTACATTTATTATGATGAGTACATTGGGAATTGATATTGTACTAGAAAAACAGAGTTATACTATTATCGCTTCAGTCGCACAAATAATTAATGGGATTTTCTCGTTTTTTATCGTTGGAAAAATATTTGATAGTCCATATATTTCATTGGTATTTAATTGTATTTTAACAATGGTAATCCAAACAGTATATTACACCGCTTTATATAAAGTAATGAATAAACCTATATGGATGTACCTGAAAAATGTTTTAACAAATTTAATTATTATTTTCTTTGGATCTTTGATTTTTAGATATATAGGCATATGGTTGGGAATCGTCGATAGTATTATTTAAATTATCATAGCATCAAATGAAAGACAGCAAATATAATTTGAGATTGTAATGGAGGGTCATGATGAAAGGAATTATTTTAGCAGGCGGAAGCGGGACGCGCCTATATCCACTGACAAAGGTTGTTTCAAAACAATTGATGCCGATTTATGATAAACCTATGATTTATTATCCAATGTCAACATTAATGTTGGCAGGCATCAAAGATATTTTGATAATTTCCACCCCAAGTGATATCGGGAAATTTGAGCAATTATTTGGAGATGGAACTGAGATTGGTATAAATATAGAATATAGTGAACAAGAAAGTCCAGATGGACTGGCACAGGCTTTCTTAATTGGTGAAAAATTTATTGGAGACGATTCCGTCTGTCTTATTTTAGGCGATAACATTTATCACGGTAGTGGATTATCTAAAATGATCCAACGGGCTGCTTCAAAAAAAGCAGGAGCGACCGTCTTCGGTTATCAGGTCCATGATCCTGAACGATTTGGTGTTGTTGAGTTTGATGAAGATATGAAAGCTATCTCTATCGAGGAAAAACCGGAAACTCCAAAAAGTAATTATGCTGTAACTGGGCTGTATTTCTATGACAATAAAGTGGTGGAGATTGCGAAGAACATCCACCCCTCATCACGTGGTGAATTAGAAATAACGGATGTCAATAGAGCTTATTTGGAAAAAGGCGAACTAGATGTTGAAGTTATGGGACGTGGTTTTGCTTGGTTAGATACAGGAACTCACGAATCTCTATTGGAAGCATCCACTTTCATTGAAACAATTGAGAAACGTCAAAATCTGAAGGTAGCCTGTTTGGAAGAGATTGCTTATCGCATGGGGTACATTACTCGGGAGCAGTTAATCGAGTTAGCGCAACCTTTGAAGAAAAATGGCTATGGCCAATATATACTTCGTTTAGCAGAATCGGAAAAAATATAGGAGGATGAGCGAGTGAACGTAATCGAAACAAATTTACAGGACGTCAAAATCATTGAAATGGCTGTCTTTGGGGACCACCGTGGCTTTTTTACGGAAAGTTACACTAAAGAAAAATTCAGCGAAGCTGGTATTGATATCAATTTTATCCAAGATAATCATTCTCTTTCCGTTGAACCAGGTGTTTTGAGAGGCATGCATTTTCAGACACCTGCTAAAGCTCAAACCAAGCTTATTCGTGCCACAACCGGTATCATTTATGATGTCTTGGTTGATATACGTATTGGTTCTCCTACTTACGGTAAATGGGAAGGGTATATTTTAAGTGAATATAACCACCGTCAACTATTGGTGCCAAAAGGTTTTGCGCATGGCTTTGTGACTTTGACTCCTAACTGCAATGTACAGTACAAAGTTGATGAGTATTACTCGAAAGAAAACGATGGCGGTATTGCTTTTGACGATTCAGCTATTGGAATAGAGTGGCCGATGCCACTGGACAAACTAGTTTTATCCGAAAAAGATAAGCACCATCCTAAGTTGGCTGAATTGGATAATCCGTTCGTTTATAATGAAATATAAGAGCTAGGAGACAAAAGAATGAAAAATATTATTGTTACTGGTGGGGCCGGTTTTATCGGATCAAATTTTGTTCATTACGTTGTGAATAACCATCCTGAAGTTCACGTTACCGTTCTTGATAAACTGACATATGCAGGAAATGAGGAAAACCTAGCGGGACTACTAGAAGAACGAATAGAACTCGTTGTAGGCGATATTACGGATGCCATGTTAGTGGATCAACTTGTAAAAGATGCAGATGCTGTTGTGCATTACGCTGCCGAATCACATAACGACAATTCACTCAATGATCCCTTTCCATTTGTTCAGACGAATATCATTGGGACGTACACGTTGATTGAAGCTTGTCGCAAATACGGCGTACGCTATCATCATGTTTCAACGGATGAAGTATATGGTGACTTGCCTTTACGTGAGGACTTACCAGGAAATGGAGAAGGACCAGGTGAGAAATTCACATCTGAAACACCATATAATCCTTCCAGTCCTTATTCATCCACGAAAGCAGGTTCTGACTTGTTGGTTAAAGCCTGGGTGCGTTCATTTGGATTAAAAGCGACGATTTCAAGCTGTTCTAATAATTATGGACCTTACCAACACATTGAAAAATTTATCCCTCGACAAATTACGAATATCATATCCGGTATTCGTCCAAAACTATATGGCGACGGTAAAAATGTCCGAGACTGGATTCATACAAATGACCATTCTTCTGCAGTATGGGCAATTTTGACAAAAGGTCGTATTGGAGAAACTTATTTAATCGGTGCTGATGGAGAAGAAAATAATAAGCATGTATTGGAATTAATTCTGGAACTTATGGATCAACCTAAAGATGCCTATGAACATGTAAAAGATCGTGCTGGGCATGATTTGCGTTATGCAATTGACTCTACCAAGTTACGCGAAGAGTTAGGGTGGACACCTCAGTTTACTAATTTCAAGGATGGCTTAGCAGACACCATAGAGTGGTATATCGCAAACAAAGACTGGTGGTCAGCTGAAAAAGAAGCAGTCGAAGCAAACTATGCAAAAAATAATCAGTAATAATTAGTTGTAAAAAGGTAGGATATTCCTACCTTTTTTTATAGGGAGGAATATATATGATTTTAATCACTGGAGCTAATGGACAGCTAGGAACTGAGTTACGTAAATTATTGGATGAGAAAAATATAGAATACAAAGCTACAAGTTCCACTGAGATGGACATTATTGATAAAAGTGCCGTAGATAAAGTATTTAATGAAGTAAAACCGACAATCGTTTTCCATTGTGCAGCTTATACAGCGGTGGACAAAGCAGAAGATGAAGGTAAAAAACTGAATACATTAATAAATGAAATAGGTACAAAAAATGTGGCTGAATCTGCGGAAGTAGCAGGAGCAATCATGTTCTATATCAGTACGGATTATGTCTTTGATGGATTAAACAAGAATAAGTATAAGGTGGATGATTCAGCTAATCCCCAAAATGAATATGGACGTGCTAAATATGCTGGGGAGCAAATTGTCCAATCAATTTCTTCAAAATACTATATCGTCCGGACATCTTGGGTATTTGGAGAATATGGAAATAACTTTGTCTACACCATGCGTCGATTAGCAGAAAATCACCCTAAATTAACTGTAGTAAATGATCAATTTGGACGCCCTACATGGACAAGAACATTAGCAGAATTTATGTTACATTTAAATGACGTTAAAGCAGAGTATGGAGTTTATCATTTATCGAATGAAAATAGCTGTACATGGTACGAATTCGCTCGTGAGATCTTGAAAGAGTCGGATGTGGAGGTGAGTCCCGTGACTTCAGAACAATATCCGCAAAAAGCTCCTCGTCCGAAACATTCTATAATGGATTTAAGTAAAGCAAAAGATACTGGGTTCATTATTCCTTCTTGGCAAGAAGCGCTAACGTCTTTCATTTCAAACATCAGTAAATAGATTTTTATAAGGATTTAACATATTTCATATGAGGTTTTAAAATAATAAAAGTAACTATTGTTTGATGAGGAGGAAGAAATGGAGAATAATCGACTTAATAAAACATTTTTTATTACTGGAGTCGCAGGTTTTATTGGATCATTTCTGTCAAAAAGATTATTAGAACAAGGGTGCCAAGTAGTAGGTATCGATAATATAAATGATTATTATGATATCAATCTTAAAAATGCCCGTTTAGATGATTTGAAACCTTTTGAAAATTTTACGTTTATCAAAGGGGATATTTCCGACAAAGAACTGCTTTTGAGAACATTCGAGGAATATAAGCCTAGTATTGTAGTGAATTTGGCTGCTCAAGCAGGTGTTAGATACTCTATTGAGAATCCAGACGTATATATTCAAAGTAATATCATTGGTTTCTTTAATATTCTGGAAGCGTGTCGATATCATCCAGTAGAACATCTTATCTATGCATCATCCAGCTCCGTTTACGGTTCCAATAAGAAAGTACCCTTCGAAGAATCTGATTTTGTAGATCATCCGGTATCTCTCTATGCAGCAACCAAAAAATCAAATGAACTCATGGCTCATACATATAGTCATCTATACAAAATTCCAACTACAGGATTAAGGTTTTTCACTGTATATGGTCCAATGGGAAGACCTGATATGGCGTACTTTGGATTTACTGATAAATATTTTAATGGTGAACACATCAGTATATTTAACAACGGTGATTTTGAGAATGATCTGTACCGGGATTTTACATATGTGGATGATATTGTTGAGGGAATCGTAAGGTTGATAGATAATCCACCTAAAGAGGAAGTTCCTAGTAAAGTCTATAATATTGGGAACAACAGTCCTGAAAAATTAATGGTGTTTATTCAAACGCTTGAAAAATGTTTGAGTAAATCATTAAATCGCGAAATAGTCTTTGATAAAAAGTTTGAACCTATCAAGCCTGGTGACGTTCCTGCCACGTATGCTTCTACAGATAAGTTACAGGCAGCGATTGCATTCAAGCCGGAAACATCCATCCAAGACGGTCTGCAGAAATTCACCGATTGGTATGTGGAATATTACAACAAAAAGTAGTTGGAGGGAAAACGTTTGTCCGAATTAATCAAAAAGTTTAAAGAGATTTATGATGATAGTGATATCCGGGCGGTCCGTTCTCCATTGCGGATTTGTCCTTTGGGAGCTCATTCTGATCACCAAGCGGGCAGAGTAACGGGAATGACCTTGGATTCCAGTGTGGACATGGTCTACTCTCCAACAGAAGATGGTTATATCCGTGTTCAAAGTCTTGATTTCCCGGATAAGGAATTGTTCCATATCAGTCATGAATCGGAATATATCCCCGGATTTTGGGGGAACTACATCCGCGGTGCTGTTTTGTCCTTGCAACAAGACCATGTCTTGAAAAAAGGATTGAATGCCATTGTCAGTGGCAAGTTGCCAATCGGGGGATTGAGCTCTTCGGCAGCGGTAACGACAGCATATTTAATGGCGTTGTGTGATGTGAATGATATTTCCGTTTCCAAGTTGGATTTGATTCAGTATAGCCACTGGGTTGAAACGAAATTCATCGGCTTGAAAAACGGTATTCTGGATCAGTCTGCCAATATCTTGAGCATGGATAACCAACTGATGATTATGGACTGTAAGACGAATGAATTCAATATGGTTCATAAGGGTGCATCTATGCCGGAATTCGAGGTCGTTGTCGTTTATTCCGGTATTTCTAAAGATTTGATTAGCACTGATTTCAATAGTCGTGTTGATGAAGTACGGGTGGCTGGTTGGTTGCTCCAGGAACTGAGTGGACAGGATTTAACGCCATTAAATCAGCTGCAGTTGCGTGATATTCCAGTCGAAGTTTATGAACAATACAAAGATCAACTTCCGGAACGATTCCGTAAACGGGCGGCACATTACTACACCGAACAAGCACGGGTGGCAAAGGGTGCAGAGTTTTGGGAACAAGGGGATTTGGAATCATTCGGACAATTGATGTTTGAGTCAGGCGAAAGTTCCTTCTATCAATATGAATCTGGTATTCCAGAAATGCAGACAATTTATTACTTGTTACGTAAATGTAAAGGTGTTTATGGTGCACGACCGAGTGGTGCGGGTTACCGTGGTGCGGTCATTGGACTAGTGGATCCAGCTTACAAAGAAGCAATCAAAGCATTTATTGATTCTGAATATCCAAAACACCATCCAGAGTATAAAGATGTCTATGCCGTGAATTTCTGCAAGACAGCTGATGGTGCAAGTTTGGTTGATGATTTAGGGATGGTGAGATAATGAAGGCAATTATTTTAGCAGCTGGTTATGCAACACGTTTGTATCCTTTGACAAAAGACCGTCCCAAACCACTATTGGAAGTGGCTGGAAAAATGATTTTAGATTTTATTGTTGAAAAAATTGATCGGGTTAAAGAAGTTGATGAAATCATAATCGTGACGAATGATAAGTTTGCTGGGCATTTCGAGGACTGGCGCGAAGTTGTCTCTTATTCCAAGTTAATAACAGTGGTGAACGATGGTACATTGACCAACGATACACGATTAGGAGCAATTGGAGATATCCAATATGTTATCGATACAGTGAATATAGAGGACGACTTGATGATTTTGGCGGGGGATAATCTTTTTGATTTCGAACTGACCGATTTTGTCGCTTATTTCAATGAAGTGGGAACAGATTGCATTACTTCATACGTAGAAGAAAATGAAGCCCAAGTGAAGCGGGCGGGAGTTGTCGAGTTGGACGACTCGCAAAAAGTTTTGTCGTTTGAAGAAAAACCTGCAGAACCACGCTCCAATTATTGCGTGCCGGCGTTTTATTTGTATACACGGGAAACTTTGCCTCTTTTCCAAAAATATTTGAACGGGGGAAATAATCCCGATGCGCCGGGACACTTCGTTCCATATTTAATTGATGAAAAAACTGTTCATGCGTTTTTGTTTGAAGGGAAGCGTTATGATATTGGGACAGTGGATAGTTATGAAAGTGTGAAAGAAATATTTGAAAATAAATAATGCGATAAAGTGTTTAAGCTCCAAATGAGGTTTCCTCATTTGGAGTTATTTTTTAGAGGATTAAGAATTTCCAAAAAAATATAAACTAAAGTTATTTTGAAAACAGTTATTTAAAAAAAGGCAGAAATATGCACTTTATTGGGGATTTCAATAGTTTTTTTCATAAACATATAGTACAATTATTAAGTGTTAGAAATACCGGTAAGAAGTTTAGGGAGGATATAATGGAAGAAGAAGAAATAAGTTTA
This sequence comes from Jeotgalibaca sp. A122, assembly GCF_052266715.1. Classification (NCBI taxonomy): domain Bacteria; kingdom Bacillati; phylum Bacillota; class Bacilli; order Lactobacillales; family Carnobacteriaceae; genus Jeotgalibaca; species Jeotgalibaca sp. A122. The sequence continues at coordinate 201,484 of NZ_JBQPRB010000003.1, forward strand.
GGCGAATTATTTGCAATTATCAAAAATAAATTAGTACTCATCATATCACTGAGTATTGCAGGGTTACTTTTATCAGCCTTGTATACTTTTTTTGTTGTCACCCCTATGTATGAATCAACTACCCAGTTATTGGTGAACCGTGCAGTCGATGAAAATGTTGGTATCCAACTGAATGATATTAATACCAACGTCCGCATGATTGATACTTATAAAGATATTATCCGTGGTCCGGTCATCCTGGAAGACGTGAAAGCGAATCTGGATACGAATTTGACGGTCAGCGAAATCAGAGAGATGGTCAATATCACCGCGAATGAAAATTCACAAGTGTTCTCATTAACCATCACATCCGAAGACCCAGTCGCTGCCGCTAATATCGCCAACGAAATAGCGACAACGTTCCAGAATAATATCAGTGATATCATGAATGTGGAAAATGTTTCCATCATTTCTGAAGCGAATGTGAATCCCAATGCTGTATCCCCAAATATTCCGATGAACCTCGTTTTAGGGGTGCTTGTGGGCATGATGTTGGGAGTAGGAATCGCCTTCTTGCAACACTTTATGGACAATACCATCAAAGGCTCGCAATTTATCAATGAGCACATCGGTTGGACTGATTTGGGAACGATTTCCGTTCTTTCCCAGGAGGACAAAGAAAGTATTGAAGAGTACCTTCAAAGTCAAACCGCAAAATCAAACAGAAGGAGCAGGGTAATATAGTGGCTAGTAAAGCAAAAAGAAATCACGTTAAAAAAGTCTCCAGTTTAATCACAGTGGCAGATCCCAGCTCAATGGTATCGGAACAATTCAAAACCTTGCGGACGAACATCCAGTTCGCGATGATTGATAAGAAAATGAAATCATTAGTGATTGCTTCGGCAGCACCGCATGCCGGTAAGTCTACCGTTGCCTCCAACTTGGCAGTGACGTTTGCCATGCAAGGGTTGAATGTCCTGTTGGTTGACACGGACTTGAGAAGACCAACGCTGCAGAAATTCTTCAATGTTCCGAATGTGATGGGTTTGACCAATCTGTTGACGAACACCGAAGCTGACATTGAGGAGTACGTTGTTAAAACGCCATCCAATGGTTTGTATCTGCTCACAAGTGGTCCGGTTCCGCCTAATCCATCTGAGCTGCTCGGTAGTGACCGTATGCAACAACTGCAAACGCAATTGGAAAATCAATTCGATTTGGTTATTTTTGACACGCCGCCATTGCTGGGTTTTACCGATGGACAGATTTTGGCTGGTAGAGCAGATGGTACCATCTTTGTCGCGCATCATGGTGTGGCCAAAAAAGAAAATATGCTGAAATCAAATGAAGTTTTGAAGATGGTTAATGCCAACGTATTGGGTGTTGTCTATAACCAAGTACCTTTAAGCGATATTGATAATAACTACTATTATTACTACTCAGAAGAAGACTAAACCAAATAGCCGCTCTCGCATCTTGAATGCGAGGGCGCTTTTTGTATTATCTGAAAAACACAGTAAATATTTAAATATTGAAACCGCAATCAAAAAACAATCATCTCTTTTTCTGATATACTTAATTTTATATTATAAAATTGTGGTTTTTGTATAATGATAAAGATAGAAAGTATATTGAAACATATAAATGAGGTGGATAGTGATGGAAGAGTATATTGAGAAATTTCGTAATGGCACACATTACATGAATATTGTTTCGGCCGTGACGAAAAATGACCTGTATCGTGTTAGTGAACTGTCTGATGAGTATTTAGACTTGGATTGTGTAAAGCTGGTTCCCGCAAGCGGAGCAGCTACCAGAATGTTCAAAGACCTGTATGCCTTTTTGGAAGATGAGAAACCAACCGAATTTATTGACCGGTTTTTTGATCAATTGGAAAACTTCGCTTTTTATGAAGATATCAAAGACAATATCGAAGAAAATAAAATCGATAAAAATACGAGTGCAGGGCGTCTGAAAATCGCCGATAACATTGTAAATAGTGAGTTAGCGTATGGCAGCCTACCTAAGGCGTTGATCAAAATGCACACGTATGAAGACAACACCACTACGCCGATTGATGAGCACATCTTTGAAGGCGAGCAGTATTTAAATCAAGACTTGGTCAAGCTACACTTTACGATTGCTGAAGACCATGAGGATCTTTTTAATCAGTATGTGAGTCAAGCGTTGCAGGAAAAAGATAATATCAATATTACCTATTCCTTTCAAAAGAGTGAGACTAACACCCCGGCAGTAGATATGGATAATCAACCTTTTTATCTAGAGAACGGTGAGATTCTTTATCGCCCAGGCGGTCATGGCGCGTTGCTAGAAAACTTAAATGATTTAGATGCTGATGTTGTCTTCATCAAGAACATCGATAATGTGTCGCACCACAGCCTGATGCAAGACACGATTGAATCAAAAAAAATCCTGGCTTCTGCGGGACTAGAGGTACAAGCGCAAATCAATTGGTATATGAATGATCTTTTAGCTGATGAGTACAATCTAGAAGATATCGCTTTGTTTATTAAAGATAGATTGAACATCACATTGAAGACTGAATTGACAAAAGACAGGGCATTGGAATTATTGAATAGACCGCTGAGGGTATGTGGAATGGTCAAGAACACCGGTGCGCCAGGTGGTGGTCCCTTCATTGTCGATAATGGCGATTACCTGGATTTGCAAATATGTGAAAAAGCGGAAATAAATTTAGCTGATAATGAACAGCAAGCAATCTTTAATGAGTCAGAATATTTCAACCCTGTTGATATTGTTTGTTTTATAAAAGACTGCAATGGTAATAAATTTGACTTGCGGAACTATGCAAACCCGGATCGCTATTTCATTACTGAAAAAACATATCAAGGCAAAAAAATAAAAGCCTTGGAACATCCTGGTTTATGGAATGGCGCCATGCACAATTGGAATACATTATTTATTGAAGTACCTTTAACAACGTTTAATCCCGTTAAAACGGTCAATGATTTGCTTGATGAAGGGCATCGTGATGTGAGTGTTGTGAGGGTCAAGAATGTGGTGAACTGATATTTGAAATTGACAATAGCTAAAATTAAACAGAAGAATATTAAACCCCATACCGCTCTTGCATATTGAATGTAAGGACGATTTTTTTATGAAAATATAAGTATTATCATTAAATTTTTTGACAATCTATGTATCAAAGCAGAATTGGATCGTATTCCAATAAAATGTATCTTTTCAATATTGATGAATAAAAATGATAAATATTGAAATCATATTCCAAAATATTTAAAAAATTGTATAATATAGTTATTGTCGTATTTTGATAATGTAATCGAGTGATGTTGACACATCAAATTAAGAACTCAAGAACGTCAAAATGTTTCCCCGCATAAGCTTTAATAACTGGATAAACATTAAGCGATAGTAATGAGAGTGAATATTTTATGTTAAAATTGTATAATCAGAACTGTAAGGAGATGAAAGTGTGAACATTATTGAAACAAACCTGAAGGATGTTAAAATCATCGAAACAACTGTTTTTGGTGACCATCGCGGCTTTTTCACTGAAAGTTATTCAAAAGAACAGTTTTTCGCTGCGGGGATTACCCACCAGTTTATCCAGGATAACCATTCCTTGTCGGTGGAACCCGGAGTTTTGCGGGGGATGCATTTTCAAACGCCCGATAAAGCGCAGACAAAGATGGTACGGGCCACCACAGGGGTCATTTATGATGTCTTGGTAGATATCCGTGTCGGCTCACCGACGTATGGTCTATGGGAAGGATATATACTGAGTGAATTTAACCACCGTCAGCTCCTCGTTCCCAAAGGTTTTGCGCATGGATTCGTGACCTTGACACCAAACTGTAACGTCCAGTATAAAGTGGATGAACTCTATTCCAAAGAAAATGACGGTGGAATTGCGTTTGATGATCCTGAAATCGGAATTATTTGGCCAATGCAAAAGGATAAATTGATTCTATCGGATAAAGATATGAAACATCCAACCTTGGGAGAACTGGAAAACCCATTTGTTTATGGAGAAATATAATCATAAGGAGATAAGACAGAATGAAGAAAATGATTGTGACGGGCGGAGCAGGATTTATCGGTTCCAATTTTGTACATTATGTTGTAAAGAATCATCCTGAAATTCATGTGACAGTATTGGATAAGCTAACCTATGCTGGAAATGAAGCGAATTTGGCGGGGTTGCCCGCTGATCGCGTTGAGCTTATAGTAGGGGATATTGCCGATGCCGAACTGGTTGATAAATTGGTAAAAGAAACAGACGCTGTTGTGCATTACGCTGCGGAATCGCATAACGATAACTCCTTGGAAGATCCGTATCCATTTCTTCAGACGAATATCATCGGAACTTACACGCTGATTGAGGCATGCCGAAAATATGATGTACGTTACCATCATGTATCGACCGATGAGGTTTACGGTGATTTACCTTTACGTGAAGACCTCCCTGGCCACGGGGAAGGACCGGGTGAAAAGTTCACAGCGGAAACGTCTTATAACCCATCAAGTCCATATTCTTCTACTAAAGCTGGATCGGATTTGTTGGTGAAGGCTTGGGTTCGTTCGTTCGGCTTGAAAGCTACTATTTCAAACTGTTCAAATAATTATGGTCCATATCAACACATCGAAAAATTCATTCCACGTCAAATTACTAATATTCTGTCGGGTATTCGTCCAAAGTTATACGGAGAAGGGAAGAATGTTCGGGACTGGATTCACACTAACGACCATTCTTCGGCAGTGTGGACAATCTTGACAAAAGGGCGCATAGGTGAAACTTACTTGATTGGTGCAGATGGTGAACAAAACAATAAGGCGGTTCTGGAATTGATTCTGGAATTGATGAACCAACCAAAAGACGCCTATGAACATGTAGTGGATCGCCCAGGGCATGATCTACGGTATGCGATTGACTCCACCAAGTTATATCAAGAATTGGGCTGGGAGCCACAATTCACGAACTTTAAGGATGGTTTAGCAGATACCATCCAATGGTATACAGATAATGCATCTTGGTGGCAAGCCGAGAAAGCGGCTGTCGAAGCCAAGTATGCCAAGAACAACCAATAAGTTTGAAAAGCAAGAGGTAGGCATAACCCTACCTCTTTTTTACAAGGGGGATAAGTATTATGATTCTAATTACAGGGGCAAACGGTCAACTCGGAACAGAATTAAGAAAATTATTGGATGAGAAAAAGCTCGCCTATGTTGCGACGGATGCATCTGAGATGGATATTACAAATAAAAGTGCGGTCGATGCCGTCTTCGAAGAAGTAAAACCGACACTCGTATACCATTGTGCCGCATATACCGCAGTCGATAAAGCGGAAGATGAAGGAAAAGAACTAAACGAGAAAATAAATGTTACGGGGACGCGCTATGTCGCGGAAGCAGCGGAAGCTGTAGGGGCGACACTTGTGTACATCAGTACAGATTATGTCTTTGATGGTACAAATCCTACCGAATACCAAATTGATGCAGAAGCAAACCCTAAAAGCGAATACGGTCGAACTAAATATGAAGGAGAACAATTAGTTCAAACTATTTGTTCCAAATATTATATTATACGCACCTCCTGGGTATTTGGAGAATTCGGCCCTAACTTCGTTTACACGATGCGTCGGTTGTCAGAAACGCATCCCAAATTGACGGTTGTAAGTGATCAAGTTGGTAGGCCGACATGGACGCGAACCTTGGCAGAGTTCCTAGTCCACGTCGTGGAAGTTAAGGCATCTTATGGTATTTATCATTTATCTAATGATAATTCCTGTTCATGGTATGAATTCGCACGTGAAATCTTAAAGGATTCCACGGTGGAAATTACCCCTGTTACGTCGGAAGAATACCCACAAAAAGCTTATCGTCCTAAACATTCGGTCATGGATTTAAGTAAAGCAAAAGAAACGGGATTCGATATACCCACCTGGCAAGAGGCATTAGAAAATATTTTGTTGAAAATCGAGCAATAATTTAAGAGATAAGTGAAGCTAGATAATAAACTGTTCCTGGATTTAATACAGGAACAGTTTTTTTGTTTGTGTCGAATTTTTGAACAAAAAAACAAAGATAACGTTTTCAAGATAACGAAATCTAATTAAGCTTTAATAAATCAAATATAATCATCATAAAATGCAATTTACTGTGCAAAATTCGGATAATAAGTGGTAAGATAATGAGGATGTTGAAGAAATTTGTTGTTAAAAAAATTAGAAAATTTGATTTGTCAATTTAAGCTAGACAAAGTAGATTCGTCTAGGTAACTCAAAAATACTTCCAGTGGCGTCTGGTATGCCAAGGAATTTCGTGGGATGTTATTTCGCTTGTTTGCAACCGATGAAACAAAGGCTTGGTCCACTTGGTTGAAGTCCATTTCTTTTGGCAACCCATCTTTTCGCAGCAATCCGTTGGAGTTTTCATTTAATGCACGCTGTGATGGCGTTCCAGGATCAGCGAAGTAAATAGCGATGTCATGTTGGTTGCTTAGGGTTTTCCAATTGGAAAATTCTTTCCCACAATCAAAGGTGATGGACTTAAATAAATGTCTGGGAATCGCTTCAAACCACTTGTTCATCGTATGCTCGATGTCACTTGCCTTCCGCCCATCGGGCTTCAAGGTGATAATGACTTTGGAGAGGCGTTCGACCAAGGTTATGACGGCACTTTTGTGATGGACACCGACAATGGTATCGCCTTCGACATGACCAAATTCTTCCTTGAATGCCGGGTAATCATTCTCCCTTTCAGCGATATTCCGCTTGAAGGCCTGTTTTCCCCGACGTTCCTGATGGCCGTTTGGTTTCCGTTTTCCCTTCATGGGTAAGGTTGTTTCATCGAATACCTTTTCCTTGAAGCGACGATAGAGCGTCCGCATGGAGCATGCGATTGGCATCTCCTGGCGACCGATGATGACATCGGGCGTCCATCCCTGTGCGACCTTTTCAGTGATGTACACCTGTTGTTCCTCGGGAAGGACAATCTTGCGCCGTCCACAACGCGCCTTGTTTTTCTTATATTGTCGGTAATAGTCCAAGGCCGTATGGCCTTTCTTCAGGAAATTGATGACGTTGTAGATTGTCATTCTGGAACGTTTTAACTGAGCGGATATTTTCGTTACAGCGATGTTTTGGCGGTAGTAAGCCTCTATCATCACCAGTTCATCCGTGGTAAGATGGGTGTAGGTCATTCGTGATCACTCCTATGTATTCTTTGGTCGGAATTACAATTTGAGTGTACCACGAATGGCTTTTTTATTTGTCTAGCTTAATTTTACAATCGACGAAATTAAACTTATTTTCCATATGATAGGTTGTTTTAAAGAGATTGGTCTATATGGAAATGGTAAATGAAAAACTGGAGGAGTAGCAGATGTATGTGTACGTGAAAAGAACTACTGATTTTATATTATCATTAATAGGCTTACTGATTCTGTCACCGGTTTTCCTGGTTTTATTCATATTGATAAAGCTGGATTCACCGGGACCCATCTTTTTTAAACAAAAGAGGGTAGGAATCAATAAGTCTTACTTTTATATATTGAAGTTCCGGACTATGCGTATAGATGCACCAAAGGACACACCGACCCACATGTTGGGAAATCCGGACCAATATATCACCCGCGTCGGCAAATTCCTACGGAAAACAAGCTTGGACGAGTTACCCCAAATCATTAACATTCTGAAAGGCGATATGGCAATCATCGGACCACGACCAGCGTTATGGAATCAGTACGATCTGATAACTGAACGCGATAAATACGGCGCTAACGATATACCCGTCGGCTTGACTGGTTGGGCGCAAATTAATGGGCGTGATGAACTGGAAATACCGTTGAAGGCTAAGCTGGACGGTGAGTACGTCCGAAGTATGGGACCGGTCATGGATATCAAGTGTTTCTTTGGAACCCTCTTTAGCGTCCTGAAATCGGACGGTGTACTTGAAGGCGGAACCGGAATGAAAATCGATAACGAAATGAAGGGACGCTCGTGATATGAAAAAAATACTCGTAACCGGAAAAAACAGTTATATTGGTGTTTCCCTAGAAAACTGGTTGAAAAAATTTCCAGAAGATTATCACGTTTCAACGGTGGATACAAGGGATAGCAATTGGGAGAACAAAGATTTCTCACCCTATGATATCGTATTTCATGTTGCGGGAATTGCGCATCAAGATACAAAAGAGGATCAAAAAGATCTTTATTACAAGATTAATCGTGATTTAACCATCGCAATAGCTAAAAAAGCCAAAGCTGAAGGTGTAAAGCAGTTTATCTTTATGAGTAGCATGATAGTCTATGGTGCAAGCAACCAAGTAGGTGAAGATAAAGCGGTGACACGTGATACAGTACCTCAACCCGTTAATTTTTATGGAAAAAGTAAACTATATGCTGAACAGGGAATTATCCCGTTACAGGAAGATGATTTTAATGTTGTAGTTCTACGACCCCCTATGATTTACGGCAAAGGTGCAAAAGGGAATTATCCAATTTTGGCCAAGTTTGCTAAAAAATCACCTCTTTTTCCTGATATTAACAATAAAAGAAGTATGTTGCACATTGATAATCTTTGCGAATTTATTCGACTGATAATTGATAATGAGGAAAAAGGAATCTTTTTCCCGCAAAATAAGGAATATGTTAAAACAAGTGAAATGGTCAAGATTATAGCAAAAGTGAATAATAACGCTATTCATCTGACAAAAATATTTAATCCCATTCTTAGAGTAATGGGACCGAAAGTGAATATTATTAATAAAGTATTCGGAAATTTATATTATTCTCTGGAATTATCGGAATACAAAGAAGACTATCGGATTAATAATTTAGAACAATCCATCATGGAGACAGAAACATGACAGAGGGGATAGGTATGAAGAAAGCTTTAGTTTTAGCATCAGTTGCTTCAATGATTGATCAGTTCAACAGGCCGAATATCATGCTTTTACAGAATCTGGGTTATGAGGTGCATGTATTAGCTAATTTTCAGGAGGCAGGAACAATTTCCAATTCTCGGGCCCAAAAGGTTATGGCTGAACTGAGAGACGAAAATATCAAAGTTTACGACGTTGACATCCACAGAAAACCATTTAATAAAGGGAATATCAACGCCTACAATCAAATCAAACAGATTATGGCTGATGAGAAATATGCACTTGTCCATTGTCATTCACCCATAGGGGGAGTATTGGCACGACTAGCAGCACGAGGACAGGATAGTAAAGTCATTTATACAGCTCATGGTTTTCATTTTTTTAAGGGAGGACCTTTATCGAGCTGGCTAATTTATTATCCTGTTGAAAGATGGTTATCCCGCTTTACAGATGTTCTTATTACCATCAATAAACAAGATTTAAAGCGTGCTAAAAATTTTAATATGAAGAATTTAGCATTCATTCCAGGGGTAGGTTTGGACACTCAGAAATTCGATATACCTGAGATTGATACCAAGCAAAAAAGAGAAGAACTTGGGCTCAAAACTTCCGATTTCGTTGTCCTTTCGGTCGGAGAACTTACGAAGAGGAAAAATCATCAAGTCATTATAAAAGCCATTCATGAAATTGCTCATGATGATATCCATTATTTAATATGTGGGCGTGGCCCGGAGAAACAAAACTTGGAAAAATTGATAGCTGAACTGGGGCTTTCAAAACAAGTACACCTCTTGGGATATCGTACCGATATTGAAGAACTCAATCAAATATCAGACGTTTTTGCCTTCCCGTCCAGAAGAGAAGGCTTAGGAATTGCGGCCTTAGAAGCAATGGCAGCAGGATTACCGATACTTACATCAGATGTACAAGGAATACCGGATTATTCCGTCACGGGAGTGACCGGCTATCTTTATGGTCCGGACGATGTTGCTGGCTACAAAGAAGGAATTACAACTCTCTATGATAATAGGCAATTGGCAAGGGAAATTGGCTTAAATAACAAGGAAGCTGTCAAGAAATATGACATTAAGAACGTTAATGTCATCATGAACACGATTTATTCAGAAATATAAAATGTAGATTTTTGGAGGATAAAATGCATAAAGTATTAGTATTGCTATCAACGTATAATGGTGAAAAATATTTATTGGAGCAACTGAACAGTCTTATTTCACAAGTGGGGGTGGAAGTCTCTATTCTTGTACGGGATGATGGCTCTACAGATGCAACGAGAAGCATCTTAGAAGAGTGGCAGGATAAAGGTTTATTGACATGGTACGAAGGTGAGAATCTTAAACCAGCAATGAGTTTTCTGGACTTGGTGAAACATGCTCCAAAAAGCGATTATTATGCTTATTGTGATCAAGATGATGTCTGGTTTGAAGATAAACTAATCACAGCTGTCACAGCGCTCGATAAATTTGATTCCCAGCAACTTAACTTGTATACATCTACATATGATGTCGTCGACGACCAACTTGGCTTTATCCAACAAAGGGATATGCATTTTGAAACACCACTAACACTACCTTCAACTATTCTTGAACGTTGTCCATCTGGGTGTACAATGGTTTTCAATTATGCTTTGAAAAATATGGTAGCCCGGAAAAAACCAGATTTCATCAGGATGCACGACTATTGGACGCTAATGATTACCGAAGCTTTTGGCGGAAATATCGTAGCTGACGCTGAATCCAGAATTCTATATCGCCAGCATGCAAACAACTCAGTGGGACATGGGAAAGGTATTAAAACAGAAATCAAGCGCTTGGTCAACAGCGCTGTAAACGGGGACAACGAAAGACAGCGACAAGCAAAATCCTTGTACGATTGTTACCATGATATATTGCCTGAGAAAAGTATTAAACAGTTAGAGAAAGTAATCAATTATCGTGATTCTTTCAAAAATAGGCTTGATCTTGCTTTCGATAAAGAATTTCGCTCGACTTCTCTTAAACCTAATATGTTATTTGTTGGTTCTGTTTTATTAGGATTGTTTTAATGAACAAAAAAGAAGAGGAGTTGCTGATTATGAACCGTGTTCAAGTATTGTTATCAACCTATAATGGTGAAAATTATCTTACTGAGCAATTGAATAGTTTACTCAACCAAAAAAATGTGGAAGTTGACATTTTGGTGAGAGATGATGGCTCCAATGATTCAACTAAAGCATTATTACAGGAATGGCAAGAAAATAAAAGGCTTAGGTGGTATACGGGGGAGAATTTGAGACCAAAAAAAAGTTTCTTGGATCTTTTAAAAAAATCATCTTCTGAATTTAGTTACTATGCCTTTTGTGACCAGGATGATTACTGGGTAGAGGAAAAATTACTCACAGCGGTTAATAAAATAGAGCAAGTAAAAGAAGACATACCCGTTCTGTATTTTTCTGAGGCCTTACTGGTGGATGAGGAATTGAATGAATTGGGGAAAAGTGATTTTGCAACGGGAGCTTTTTCTTTTGAAGAAATTTTGATCAAAAATAATGGTAGTGGTTGCACCATGGTATTTAATAAAAAACTTCGGGACTTAATTAATACTGGAAATTACGATAACTTGTCTAACGAACCACTTCATGACCATTGGATTTATATGGTTTGTCTTGCAGCAGGAGGAAAAGTTATCTATGACTCTGACTCATATATTCAGTATCGTCAACATGGAAATAATGCAGTTGGAGGGGAACGTAGTTTAACAGAAAAGATTAAATCTAGTCCCCTCTTTAATAATGAACAAAGAAGATTTAAGTGGTCTATGGAGCTATTGGATAATTACAAGGATTTCCTTACTCCGGATAGTCATGAGTTATTGGAGAAAATCAAGAATTATAATCATAACTTTTCAAGTCGTTATAAACTAGCAACTGACTCACGATTGCGTGTCGATAGCACCTTGGAAGACGCCATATTAAAATTAACAATATTATTTGGGAAATTTTAGTAAGAGGGGTCAGTTAGCGAAAAAGATAAATATATTTTTAAAACTAAGATAGAGGAGTTGTAATGATTTGGATAGACCCATTTTTTCAATAATTGTTCCAGTTTATAATACGCCGGGACGATTCTTAAGGGAATGTCTGCAAACCTTAAGAGAACAAACCCTTCCGGATATTGAAATTATCCTAATTAATGATGGATCGACTAACGAATCACCAACTATTTGTGAAGAAATTGCGGAACGTGATCCAAGAATCAAACTGGTACACCAAAGAAATAAAGGTGTTTCATCTGCAAGAAACAAGGGATTGGATATGGCCCAAGGGGATTGGGTGATTTTTGTGGACCCTGATGACTGGGTAGACGTTCGTATGTGCGAGGTGGCATATGAAGCTATCACGAAATCCAGAAGGGATATCTATATTTTCCCATATTGGCAGGATCAACTGATTCGGGAAATTGCCAAATATAAAGGGAATTCAGGAATAGATTTGGAACACGAAGAACAAATAAAAATCCAATTGGCGGTTATGGACAGTAATGATGAATATACTCCCCATTTGATTGGTTCCATTTGGTCAAAAGTTTATAATCATCAATTCTTGGAAAGTAATCACATTCGATTTAAAGAAAATCTATCCATGTCGGAGGATCTTATCTTTACACTTTACGCCTTTGAGTATGCAAAAAAAATTGGCTATATAGATTATTTATTCTACCATTATCGAACAAATCCAAATTCGGTTACAAAGAAATATCGGTCAAATATTTGGTTAAATATAGATAAGACATTGAAAGAAGCAAAAATCTTTATTGAATCATTCAATAAAGATCATGAATTTGAACAAGGATTTTATCATTTGACCACAAAGTTGTTGAAAGATAATTTGATGTTGGATTTTTTCAATGAGAACAATCCAAAAAAGTATTCTCAACGAAGAAGAGAGTTTAATAAATTAGTTAATAGTTCACCCTATTCAGAGGCTCTTCAAAATATTAATTTAGATAACTCAGCCAAGAAGAAAAAAATGAGTATCTTATTGCTAAGACACCAAAATTTCTTCCTATTATCTAAATATTATTCTTATTTACGTAAAAAAATGATCCAAACAAACAAATAAATTTTTAAAAGGAGCTTTATTATGAAGGGAATTATTTTAGCTGGTGGTAGCGGAACGAGACTATATCCATTGACGAAAGCTGTGTCCAAGCAATTGATGCCGGTTTATGATAAACCAATGATTTATTATCCTCTATCAACACTGATGTTAGCAGGAGTTAAAGAAGTTTTGATCATCTCAACACCAACTGATACAGAACGTTTTGAGCAGTTACTGGGAGATGGCTCAGATATCGGGATTCGTATTGAATACAAAATACAGGAGAGTCCTGATGGATTGGCACAGGCCTTTTTAATTGGTGAGGAATTCATTGGTGATGATTCGGTTTGTCTAATTCTGGGTGATAATATTTATCACGGCAGTGGATTGGCGCAAATGTTACAACGTGCAGCAAATAAGGAGACTGGTGCTACTGTTTTCGGGTACCATGTTCAAGATCCAGAGCGTTTTGGTGTAGTGGATTTCGATAAGGATAAAAAAGCCATCTCAATCGAAGAAAAACCTGAGAATCCTAAGAGTAATTATGCCGTGACGGGACTTTATTTTTATGATAATAAAGTGGTTGAAATCGCGAAAAATATCAAACCTTCACCTCGTGGGGAGTTAGAAATAACAGATGTAAACAAAGTTTATTTAGAAAGAAATGAGCTGAATGTTGAAATTATGGGACGTGGTTTCGCATGGTTGGACACAGGAACTCATGAATCTTTGCTTGAAGCATCAACATTTATTGAAACGATTGAAAAACGTCAAAATCTAAAAGTGGCTTGTTTAGAAGAAATTGCCTATCGTATGGGCTACATTAGCAAAGAAGATTTAATTAACTTAGCGCAACCGCTCAAGAAAAATGGGTACGGTCAATATTTATTGCGAATTTCATCCGGGAAATAAGTACTGGTACTAAGATGTTTTTTTAAGACACATGATGCAGTATAGGGGTTCAAATATAAAGTCGGTATGAAAAATTTAGAAATACAAGGTGTAATATTATGAACAATGATTTAAATAAATCAAAAGTAATCAATTCTCTTTTTTGGAAATTAATGGAGCGAGGCGGAACGCAGGGATTGCAGTTCGTTGTCCAAATAATATTGGCAAGATTACTTGAACCTGAACAATACGGGATAATTTCAATAATAACTGTCTTTATAGCTATTGCAAACGTATTTGTGCAAAGTGGATTTAACACAGCGCTTATCCAGAAAAAAGAAGTTAATGAAACCGATTATTCATCAGTATTTTATCTGAGTTTAGCGATATCGGTTGTGTTGTATATAAGCCTGTTCTTTACTGCACCGCTCATTGCTGATTTCTATAGTATGGCCCAATTGGTACCCGTGATTCGTGTGTTATCGATTACGCTAATCATTGGTACAATAACATCCATACAGAATGCAGTTATATCAAGAAATATGGAATTCAGAAAGTTGTTTACAAGTAGTTTGGGAGCCACGCTTATTTCTGCAGTAGTCGGTATTACAATGGCGTATAGCGGCTATGGAGTCTGGGCTTTAGTTGCCCAGCAATTAACGAATCAAATAGCGATTACCTTTATTTTGTGGGTGACAGTCGATTGGCGACCAAAATTATTGTTCTCATTTAAACGGGTTAAAGTGCTTTTCTCATTTAGTTCAAAATTGCTTATTTCACAGCTACTGGATACGCTCTACAATAATTTGCGTAATCTGATAATCGGGAGATTATACGCTCCTGTCATCTTAGGTTACTATAATCGAGGGGAGCAATTCCCTTCATTGATAGTAACAAATGTGGATTCTTCCATTCAGTCAGTTATGCTTCCAGCTCTATCATCACAACAAGATAATAGAAAGAGAATGAAGGATATGATGCGAAGGTCTATCGTAACAAGTTCATTTTTGGTTTTCCCAATGATGATCGGTTTGGCGGTAATTGCAAAGCCGATGGTATCAATTATTTTAACGGATAAATGGTTACCATCAGTTCCATATATCCAAATATTTTCTTTGAGTTATGCTCTGAGACCCATACATACCTCGAACCTTCAAGCTATTAACGCTTTGGGGAGAAGCGATATTTTCCTGAGACTGGAAATTGTCAAAAAAACAATGGGGATTATTGTTTTGGCAATAAGTGTTAATTACGGTGTCTATGCTATAGCGCTTGGTGCCATCCTTACTTCGGTTATTTCAAGTTTTATTAATGCTTATCCGAACCGCGCATTGCTTGATTATAGCTATCTAGATCAAGTGAAAGACATTATGCCTTCGTTTTTATTAGCATTGTCTATGGGTGTATTTATCTATGGGGTTCAATTTTTGGATATCCCCGTTCCCTTAGTTTTAATACTACAGATTTTTGCAGGAACTGTTTTTTATTTTGGAGTAGCTAAATTACTTAAAATGGAAACGTATGAATATTTATTCAAAACAATAAAAGAAGTACTAAGCAAAAGAAAAACGATGAAAAATGCGATGTGAAAAACACAATACATTTAAATTTTACTTTCAATGGAGGACATGAAATGAATATACTTTTAACTTCTGTGGGTCGACGCAGTTATTTAGTGAAATATTTCCAAGATGCTCTGGGAGAAACTGGAGAAGTTCATGTATCAAATAGCAGTTCTCTTACTCCGGCTTTTCTGTGTGCGGACAAAGCAGTAGTATCACCTTTAATTTATGAGGGGAACTATGTAACGTTCTTAAAGTCATACTGTTTAGAAAATAACATAAAAGCAATCATTTCTTTATTTGATATTGATTTGCCAATATTATCCGCAAATATACAAGCATTCGAAGAAATCGGTGTAAAAGTTATTGTGTCGAAACCCGAAGTAATCGAGATTTGCAACGACAAGTTGAAAACTTTTAATTTTTTGATCGAAAATGGCTTTAAGGCTCCTAAAACATACATTTCGCTTCCAGCCGCCATGGAAGCTCTAGAAAAAGGGGAAATCAGTTACCCTGTTATGATAAAGCCACGTTGGGGAATGGGCTCAATCGCTGTATTTGAAGCAGAGAACGACCAAGAACTGGAAGTGCTTTACAAAAAGGTATATGGTGAAATTAAAGCCAGTTATCTTAAATATGAAGCTCAAGAAAATTTAGATGAATCGATTCTCATCCAGGAAAAATTGAAGGGCGAAGAATATGGTTTGGATATAATCAACAATTTAGAAAACAAGTATGAGAATACGGTTGTCAAAAGAAAATTCGCGATGCGATCTGGTGAAACAGATTGTGCAGAAACAGTGGTCGAACCGAAGCTGGAAGAATTGGGCAAGCTCATTGGCAAGAAACTAGGACACACTGCTAACATAGACGTTGATGTATTTTTCGATGGAGAAACCCCATATATATTAGAGATGAACGCACGTTTTGGGGGAGGCTACCCATTTAGTCACATGGCTGGGGTAAATTTACCATTAGCTATTATCAAATGGCTTAAAAATGAATCAGTCGACAGTGAGTTGCTGGTAGCACAGCCGGGCTTTGTAGGGCATAAGGATATTGAGATAGTTGATATTTCAAAAATATTTAATGTCTAATCAAAAAGTGCAATAATTAGATTTCATCAGAATTGTATAAACAACATATAACAATCAGAGGTGATTCAATGGAAACTATTCAAGTTACTCGCTCCTCTATGCCATCATTTGAGGAATATACTGAAGAAATTAAAGATTTATGGGAAAGTCATTGGTTAACCAATATGGGAATAAAGCATAAACAACTGGAAGAAGGGTTAGCAGAATATCTAGATAATCCAAATATTACTTTATATACAAATGGCCATCTCGCGTTGGAAGGTGCTATAGCCGCCTTTAATCTAAGTGGCGAAGTCATTACTACCCCCTTCACCTTTGCATCCACAACTCATGCTATTGTTAGGGCAGGAGCAGAACCTGTTTTTTGTGATATTAATGCTGATGATTACACTATGGATGTCAGCAAAATAGAAAGCCTTATAACGGATAAAACGACGGCAATTGTTCCGGTCCACGTCTATGGTAACATTTGCAACTTCAAAGAAATTGAAAGAATTGCAAAAAAACATAACCTTAAAGTAATTTATGATGCAGCGCACGCGTTTGGCGTGACGGTTGATGGTTTGTCAGTGGCTAATATGGGTGATGCTTCAATGTTCAGTTTTCACGCTACCAAAGTTTTCAACACGATTGAAGGCGGAGCAGTTACCTTCCAGGATTCCACTTTAAGAAAAACCTTAAATGATCTAAAAAACTTTGGAATAACTGGCCCAGAAACGACCGAATACGTTGGTGGAAATGCAAAAATGAACGAGTTTCAAGCTGCCATGGGTATCTGCAATTTACGTCATGTTGATGAAGAAATCCAGAAAAGAAAAAATGTTGTTGAAAGATATGTAGAAAGACTGAGCAATGTCCCAGGTATCAGCCTACTCAAACCTCAAAAAGGCGTCAAAAATAACTATTCTTATTTCCCTGTCTTATTTGATAATTACAAGGAAAATCGCAATCAAATTACTGAGAAATTGAAGACTCAGAACATCATCGCGCGTAAATATTTCTATCCATTAACGAGCGAATTTGCCTGTTATGATGGAAGATTTAATGTCAAGGACACGCCGGTTGCAAAATATGTATCAGAAAGAGTTCTGACACTGCCACTCTATGCCGATTTATCGCTTGAAGATGTGGACAGAATCTGTGACATTATCCTGGATATTTAATTATTAAGGAAAGCTGATAGGTGCACTCCTTTCTTTTTCACAGAGTTTATCTAATCCCTAAAAGTTGGAAGGAATGATTTTAGTAATGGAAAGTACAATTTATCTGCTTGGATTATCATATGGTATTAAACCACGAATCATTTTGGAAACTCTATCCAGCTTTCCAATTTGGAAAGAGAGAAAATTTGTATATATTACAGACTCCTGGGAAGGAGTGGCTGTAGAATTTTGTAAAGAGAACAACATAGAAATTGTTAAAGTTGATTTTAATGATATTGAATCTGATATAGATTATTTTAAGAATAAAGACAATAAATTATTAGTTTGTATCGGTTGGAATAAAAAATTACCTTCTGGCTTTTTGTCTCTTTTTGAAAGAGCAATAAATTGCCATGGAGGTTTGTTGCCGGACTATAGAGGTGACAAAGCTTATATGCATAGCTATGCAAATATTGAAGATTCTTACGGGGCGACAATTCATTATATGAACAATAAATTAGATGATGGTAGAATTGTTTCTCAAGGAAAACTAAAACTATATGTTGAAGAAACTCCTGAAATTATACATAGAAGGATAAGCGAAATATCTGGCATGTTACTACCGGATGCCATAAAGCTGGTTGAAAGTGGATACGCAGGTGAACAGCAAATAGGGGAAGCTAGATATTTTTATAAAATGTCCAGAGAAGAAATGGAAAGAATTCGGATGGTTAATATTAAGAATATGCAGTTAAATGAACCAAAATTAACCACTGATCATAAATCATGGAGATTAAATTGAAGTTAGACGCTTGAAGAAATCTTATGTTAAGACGGTAACTCATCTTCAAAGGAGCATCGAATATGGAGAATGTATTAGTAAGTATCAGTTGTGCTACATTTAATCAGAAAGATTTTATTGCTAGAGCGATAGAAGGCTTTTTGATGCAAAAAACAAATTTTAATTTTGAAATCATTATTCATGATGATGCTTCAACCGACGGAACATCGGATATTGTAAGAGAATACGCAAAAAAATACCCAGATATAATCAAACCAATTATTCAAACAGAAAATCAATACGCCACTTTCAAACGTGTTTCATATCGCGCTTGGTCACAAGGGAAAGGTAAATACGTAGCTTTATGTGAAGGGGATGATTACTGGACAGATCCCTTGAAATTACAAAAGCAAGTCGATTTTATGGAAGCCTATCCTGAGTGTAGCATGTGTTTCCATGCAGCGGAAGTTGTTGATGTTACTAAAAAATCTGTTGTAAGTGTAACAAGACCATATAATAAAACCATGTTACTTCCTGAAGACGAGTTATATATGGGTGGGGGGAATATATGCCCTTCAGCAGCAATCTTATTCAAAAGAGAGTTCATGATGGACCCTCCAGATTTTTACTTCACTGCACCGGTAGGAGATCATCCATTGGCGATGCTATTGGCACAACAAGGAAGAATCGGTTATTTAGATGAAGTGATGTCGGTTAGAAATCTTTGGGTTCCAAATTCATGGAATACGCTCCACTTTGATGATAGTAATCAAAAAAAAGCCAAACATTTAGAAGGGATGATTTCCTTTCTTAAAGAATTTGATGCATATACAGAAAAGAGATGGGAAAAAGATATTAATAAAACTCTCATGGTATGGTATATGGGCATGTATACATTACAAGGGAAAACAAAGATCCTAAAAGACGATAATATTAAGGCTTTAATAAAAAAACAAACATTCATTACGAAAGTAAAAGTGTACGGTAGCCAATTAACTCCCGGATTATATAAAATAGCTTGCGAAGTAAAATTAAAAATCGATAAAAAATTGCATAAGGTAGAGGTTGAGGAAGCTTCGAAATTAAGATAGTTGTGATATTGCCCCCTTGTTCCTTTTTGTTATCAGAAAGAATAAACGTCACCAGTGACAGGTTGTACAACCTGTCACTGGTGACGTTTATATGTGGTGATGAAAGTTTTATACAGTGATATATTTAGATAAAGCGAGATTGAATTCGTAGTTTTTTTTGATAGTATCATCAATTATAAATCCTTGATTCAAATACATTTTAATTGCATTTGAATTACTGTTATGTGTAAACAAGGTTATTTTTTTCATTCCACTGTGCTGAGCTTTTTCTAGAAAGGCTTTTAAGAGTTTGCTACCTATTTTTTTCCCTCGATGATTTTCGGAAACAGCCAGAATGGATATATATCCAATATGATTAATATTATCATTGGTATACCCTGTAACAATTCCGATTAATTCTTCATTTTGTACCATTTTGATTACGGTACCTAAACTTAATATTTTCTTCGCATATTCGTCTAAGTCAACTTTTTGATTTAGCGAAATTGGGAAGGAATCGTTCACTTCGGTCAAAAATATTAATAATTTTTTTAATTCTTCTTTGTTATATTTCATTTGAGAAATGGATTCAATGCTTGTATCTTTCACTTTATTCCCCCTCTATTCTAATTATGATTCGTATTGATGTTGTGGTAGACAGAATATTCTTTAGATTATATCACAGGAATTAAGAAGTTGAGCATGATTAAAATTATAACACTATCTTGATGCGCAAGGGTAGGAAAGATTTGTATTAATTAAAAAACTATGCTAAATTCATTTTTAGTAGTATACTTTTGTTAGAATTAAGTTTATAAGTTTTAATTATTAACTATAAAGGAAGTGATTTGATAAGGTTCTCGTTATAATGTAGATGCTAAAGTCAGTTGCATAAGTTTATATAGTTATGTTCTTTTCATATTCAATAATGGAGGAGGATATTTATGGTAGGCAAAAAAATATTCTTTGTTTCTTCTGCAATAGCCGTTTTTCTCTACGGCGATTTTACAGTAGCAAATGCTGAAGTTGATAATTCAACCAATCCAACACAGTCTACCACATCGACTATTATAACAAGTATAAGTACCGAAGAAGCAGTACCTAAAGAATCACCCCCTAACGAAATACCACCGGAAAACCTTCCAATGAGTGAAACCCCAGAAACAAGCCTCCCTATCACCGAACCAGCCGTAATCAACCCGCCAAGTGAAGAGGCGACACAAGAAGAGGAGCCGTTAGCTGAAATACCACTGGAACACCCAATAACGAGTGAAGCCGCAGAAACAAACATTCCTATTACCGAACCAACAGTAAACGACCCACCAAACGAAGACCCGATCCAAGAAGAGAAACCACCAGCCGAAATACCACCGGAAAATTCACCGACAAGTGAAACCCCAGAAACAAAACCTCCGATAACTGAACCAACAGTAAACGACCCACCAAACGAAGACCCGATACAAGAAGAGAAACCACCAGCCGAAATACCACCGGAAAAATCACCGACAAGTGAAACCCCAGAAACAAAACCTCCGATAACTGAACCTACAGTAATCGACCCACCAAACGAAGACCCGATACAAGAAGAGAAACCACCAGCCGAAATACCACCGGAAAACTCACCGACAAGTGAAACCCCAGAAATTACTTCACCTACAACAGAAACCCAAGAGAAAAATCCCTCAACAAGTAGTCCCTCGCAAACAAAAATATCTACAACAACTGCACCAAACCTTAACCTCATATTAAGTTCTACAACTTCAAATACTTCTTCAATTTTAATCAATAGTATTGCAACAACAGAAAAAAAGATTTCACTGACTTTTGATGATGGATATGATTATCAAACATTGTATGATATATTAGCAAATCTCAAAACTTTTGGCGTAAAGGCTACGTTTTTTATGAATGGCGGTACAAATCCAGAATTATTACGTCAAATAGTAGCAGATGGGCATCAACTTGCTAATCATACCTACTCACATAAAAATGCAACCCAACTCTCCAAAGGCGAATTAACTTCTGAACTTCAATTGATGGATGAATTAATTCAAACAGAGACAGGTCTCTCATCAAAACCAATTTGGCGAGCGCCACAAGGGATGATAAATGATTCAGTTCTCCAGGTTGCTGGCGACCAAGGCTATAATTATACTATGGGATGGTCAATTGACACGAGAGATTGGGAAGGTAACAAAACAGCAATTGAACTTAGTGAATACGTGGTTGACAGAGCCCAGCCTGGAGCAATTGTACTAATGCATGCAGGGAGTGGTTCTTGGAGTACCCCAGGATCACTAGCATATATGCTCCCAAATCTACAGAATGCTGGATTTAAGTTAGTGACAGTGAATGAATTGTTGTCTTTAGGTGGACATAATGTCACAACACCACAATCACCAACAGAAGGAGTGCCCGTCACGCGTTATGACAATCATAATGTTTACGTCGATCCCGCTGGCAATGTCTATATCCGGAACACGGGCGACTACCCAGTCGTGACCTACAAAGCGACGCTGGCAGCGAACAAAAACTACACCGTCAAGAGCCTGGGCACAGGGAACGACCGTTTCCGTATCGCGGTGATGAACAAGGCGGTTACGCTGAGCCAGGCTGGTGAAGCAGTGCGTGCGGACCGCATCATCACGCTGGACAATAGCTTGTCGGAATACACCTTCCAAAACCTGGACGGGGTCGAGCTCTACGTCTACCTGAGCAACTATGCCAACCCATTGTCAGATGTATCCATCTCGCAAAAGGAAAGTGCTCCTGTCCCGACCGATCCTACCGTTGTTCCGGCAGTGAAACTGGACGACCATAATGTTTACGTCGATCCCGCTGGCAATGTCTATATCCGGAACACGGGCGACTACCCAGTCGTGACCTACAAGGCGACGCTGGCAGCGAACAAAAACTACACCGTCAAGAGCCTGGGCACAGGGAATGACCGTTTCCGTATCGCGGTGATGAACAAGGCGGTTACGCTGAGCCAGGCTGGGGAAGCAGTGCGTGCGGACCGCATCATCACGCTAGACAATAGCTTGTCGGAATATACCTTCCAAAACCTGGACGGGGTCGAGCTCTACGTCTACCTGAGCAACTATGCCAACCCATTGTCAGATGTATCCATCTCGCAAAAGGAAAGTGCTCCTGTCCCGACCGATCCTACCGTTGTTCCGGCAGTGAAACTGGACGACCATAATGTTTACGTCGATCCCGCTGGCAATGTCTATATCCGGAACACGGGCGACTACCCAGTCGTGACCTACAAGGCGACGCTGGCAGCGAACAAAAACTACACCGTCAAGAGCCTGGGCACAGGGAATGACCGTTTCCGTATCGCGGTGATGAACAAGGCGGTTACGCTGAGCCAGGCTGGGGAAGCAGTGCGTGCGGACCGCATCATCACGCTAGACAATAGCTTGTCGGAATATACCTTCCAAAACCTGGACGGGGTCGAGCTCTACGTCTACCTGAGCAACTATGCCAACCCATTGTCAGATGTCTCCATCTCGCAAAAGGAAAGTGCTCCTGTTCCGACCGATCCTACCGTTGTTCCGGCAGTGAAGCTGGACGACCATAATATTTTAGTGTCAGGTGAAGGAGACGTTTATATACAAAATACGGGCGCCTATAAGGTTGTAACCTATATGGCTGTAATAGAACCTAATAAAACCTATACAATCAAGAGCCTGGGTACAGGGAACGACCGTTTTCGTATTGCGACTATGAACAGCCCCGTTACCTTGACAAACGCTGGAGAAATAGTGCGGGCGGATAGAGTTATAAATGCAGGCGATTGGTTAACAGAATTTACATTCCAAAATAAAAATAGTGTTCGTCTATATGTTTACCTTAGTAACTATGCTAATGAATATTCAAAAGTAGAGATAACAAAGAAGGATAACCCTATAACCTATACCTTGGACGTTTCGGCGATAGAATACCCTAGTATAAACACGGGCAATAGATATCCGACTTTATTCGGAGTGAAAACTTCGAACGCTGTCAGTGGCCAACAACCTCAGACAGTAGGATGGCTCTATTACAGTGGCAATGACATACTTTACGCAGAGAAAAACCCATTAAATATTGTTAAAGTTGCCGATTGGAATCCGTCACTTGCTTATGAAGGGTATAATAGTCCTCAAAACTATTCACCTTATATTACACCTGCTGGCGATATCATTTTTGTTTTTCGTGGGGAGCAATTAATACCCCATGATTATTCAAATGTTGGAATCTTGGAAGAAGCACGTCAAAATCCAATTATCTATCCAGCTGGGAATTACGCTAGTCCATTCATAGTTGACTTTAAGAATAGAATTAAACCTACCGCATGGTTACAAAATAGTGGAATAGATTTTGTGTTTACTGAAAATTTCTTCATCTTTGCTGAGTATACGCGGCCTATACATGAAATGTCCTATGTTTGGAAGGTGACAACACCATTTGGAGATCCAGCAAATTGGAAAATCATCAAAGAATTCAAAGTTAGTGGTCAATATACCAGCGGTTTTGAGCACGCGCACATGGTTAGTTACGACCCGTTCAGTGGTGCTATTCATTTAGCCGTTGGAGATGATGCAGCATCCTCCAAGATTTATGAATCAAATGATTTAGGAGAAACTTGGACAATTGTTGTAGAAAATAGTGAGAAGTATGCACGCGTCATTAATTTTGTATACACAGAAGATAAAGTTTATTGGGGATCTGATAGTGGTTTGCCGTACATGCATTCCTTTGTATCTGTTGATAGGAATTTAGAAGGAAAACCAAACTTTGATCAAATAACTGATATGTACAACTTTGGGTATATCCCAGGTGAAAAAGCGACTTATGCTACTGTTTATTTAGAGGAACCAAATGGAATCTTGTTATTAGACAGATTTGATAGTCCAACTAATATTCCTTTGGAAATCCTGTTTTGGAGTTTTGAAACGAATAGTATGCACACAGTAGGAATTTTTAATTCCTTAAATGATAACAAACTAACTTATGGGTTCCGAAATGAGGCTGTTAGTTGGTACGGATCTGCAGCGGATAATTTGGTAATAGTTGGCTTTGGTCATTTTCCTAATGACATTGATATTCTTGATAATCGTATAGATTATAGGGTTAATAATTTAGTTCTAAAAGTCACTCGAATTACAGGGTAATTTCAGCTATTTAAATTTAAGGTTCTACAACTCCGACGATTGGGTCGATGGGTGTAGAGCCTTTTTAATTGCAGTAGAATTATCTCACATTTCAATGATAAATAATTCGTAATCTATTCTGATTAATATATGTAATTTTTTAGCGTAACGAAATTGATTGAAGAGTGAAGATAGATTTAAAACTATCTTAATAAGTCTAGTTATTTATGGTTGCTTGTTGTAAAATAAACAAAGGGTGAAATATATGAATAATAGTTGTACTCAAAACTATACAAAATTCTGTAAGGAAAGGAGATTACTAAGGAAATTTAATACATTTAAATTAACCGAAAGAGAAAATTTAGAATATTTAAAAAAGAAATATCATTTAATGAAATGAAAGGAGTGTGCGTTTTTGGAAAGAAATAAAATTTATAGGATATCTTTGGTTTATCAGCTCCTTTTTTTGGAGTATTCCTTATTAACCATAGGTATTTACTTTTTTTCCAAGAGTAAGGGGATGAACGGAATTACGCTACCCTTTGCTGGAGGAGGAGATGATGGATTTTTTTACTGGCGACAAGTCGAATCTTTTTTAAATGGCGGGCAAATCATCGATACTTCTATATATCCTAGTTTAATTAGCCGCATAGTAGCCTTTGTAGGATTCAGTGATGTTTTTGTAGTAAGAATATTTAACTTTTTTGGTTTCCTATTATTGGTTTGGGGTGCTACTTTGTTATTAAGACGGTTGTCAAAAAGCGAGAGCATTAACAAAAGATTTGATATTACTATGTTGTTGTATACAAATACAATGCTGGTAATTTTTTTAATGTTTTATTTGAGTTTATTAACAACAGTTACCTTATCAATTTATCGAGACGTGTGGATATATTTTTTCTATATTTTGTCCATTTATCTAATGAATGAGATTATGTTGAATCAGAGAACACAAATGATTTTTCTGCTAGTTCCGAGTCTCTACTTTTTAGGTGGCTTTCGGACATATGCCTTGGTTGCCTTTTTAATTGCCACAGCACTCATCATTTTTATGCAAAGTGATAGAAATCATATGAAATATATAGTAATGGCCATTATTGCCTTTTCTTTTTATTATACGTTTTTTATTGATTTTCAAGTTCCTATCGTAAATATGAGTTTGAGAAATGCTCTTGATTTTAGACAAATTGGTCTAGAAACAAATATGGGCGGAAGTAATATGAATATAAACCTAAATCAACCAAACATATTCTTGTTTTTCTTGAATTATATGTATAGTTTTTTAGGTAATTTAGTTGGACCTTTCCCATGGGGAATTAATAGCTTTACGCAAATTATGGTATTTGTTATGGAAAGTATCCCTATGATAGCCATATTGATTTATCTAGTTATTAACCGCAAACGATTAACAAAAAACGAAATACTAACGCTTACGTATTCTCTTGTATGGATGGGATTTATAGCTCTGAGTAACGATAATATAGGAACAGCAACTCGTCTACGGGCAACAGGGTGGATTCCGATGGTAGTAGTTTTTATCTCAGTAATAAACAGGAAAATATTTAAAAGCAAAAATTATCAAATGGAAATTTTGCCTGATAGTAATCAAAGAAAATGATATAAAGCTATTTTACCTTTTCACTTATTAAATAAATTGTACATGAAAGTGAATATTTATAAAGATTATATAGTTATTTTTTTTAGTTATAGTAAACTATTGGTATGGTTTATTTCAATATTGATTAAAGTATGCTTATTTATATTGAAAATTAATTTAGCTTATTAGGAGGAAAAAATGGAAGAGCGGTTTTATTTGAATGAAGTATTTTTAATACTCAGAAAAAGGGTCGGACAAATAGTTCTATTTGGAATTTTAGGTTTATTGATTGCGGGAATATTTACTTTCTTTTTTATTACACCTAAATATAGTTCAACATCCAAAATGGTTGTAAACCAGACTCAGAACACAGAGCAAACTCTAACGAATACAGATATTCAGACTAATTTAAATTTGATCAATACGTATCAAAGTATTATCAAAGAGCCAATTATCTTGGAAGATGTTATTGGAAAAGTAGATTCCAATATATCTCCACAAGAACTGAGTCAAAAACTGAGCGTTCAAACTGAAAATAATTCTTTAGTTTTTGGGGTTACTGTTAGTGACGAAAATCCCTATATGGCATCGGATTTAGCTAACGCAGTTGCGGAAACTTTCCAAGAAAAAATTGGGGATATTCTGGAAGTGGAATCAGTGACGATTTTATCCCAAGCTACTCCAAATACCAAGCCAGTCTCACCTAATGTTATCCTTAATTTAATTATCGGATTGAGTACCGGATTAATGGTAGGTATTAGTCTTGCTTTAGTGAGTGAATTGATGGATAAGCGTGTTAAAGATAACAAAATTATTGATGAAATTGGTTGGACAAATCTGGGCTCAATTTTAGAAATGTCAGCTAAGGAAATTAAAGATACAAGAATAGATAAAAAAATTGGTTTTATGCAAATGTCAACAAGTGTATCACCGTTCCGGAGAAGGGTATAGGGGGGCGCAGTAATGTTTAGAAAAAAGAAAAAAATCCAACAACTTGACCAAGAACAACGATTAGGGACGAGCCTAATTACTATCACTAAACCAAATTCAATCGTGGCCGAGCAATTCCGTACCATCCGTACAAATATTCAGTTTTCGATGATTGATAAAGATTTAAAAACAATCATTTTCACTTCTTCAGGCCCTTATGAAGGTAAGTCAACCGTAGCTGCAAATATTGCATCGGTGTTTGCTGATCAAGGTAAAAAAGTTGTCTTGATTGATGCCGATATGAGAAAGCCGACTGTCTCTAAGACCTTTAGCATTCATAATACAGAAGGTTTGAGTACCTTGATTACGTCTCGGAGTACCCGTATTGAAGATGTGGTGCAGTATGTTGATGAAGCTGGATTAGATATTATTACTAGCGGTCCGGTACCACCTAACCCTTCTGAGCTATTGAATTCAAATCGTATGAACGAAATAATTAAAGAATTAGAAGATACTTATGATTTGGTTTTGTTCGATATGCCACCGGTTGTATCAGTTACGGATGCACAAATCATGGCTACTAAAACTGATGGCGTGGTTTTTGTGGTAAGAAGAAACATTGCCCACACAGAAGACATCAAGCAAGCGAAAGAATTGTTGGACATGGTTCATGCCAACGTGTTGGGGGTTGTCTTTAACGGGGCTGAGAAGAGAACAGATCGTTCTTATTCTTACTACGGTTATGGTTATACAGATGAGGAGTGAGTCGATTGATTGATATACATTCACACATCTTGCCTGGAATTGATGATGGTGCGCGATCTTTAGAAGATTCTTTAGCAATGGCCGAATTAGCCGTTGCTGAAGGCATCACGCATATCTTGGCAACACCCCATCATATGAATGGAAAATTTAAAAATTATAAAAAAGATATCCTCGAAAAAGTTGCCGCCCTTCAAATGGAGTTGGATAACCGTAATATTGACTTGACGGTTTTCCCAGGTCAAGAAGTGCGGTTGCATGGTGAAATTCTTGAGGGGGTAAAGCGAGATGAAATTCTATTTGCAGATGAACAGAATCGTTATTTACTAATAGAATTTCCCACGATGTCGATTCCGCAATATGCTGAATCGCTTTTTTTCCAGATTATGCAAGCAGGCATCGTACCGGTCATTGTGCACCCCGAACGAAACCAGGAAATCATCGACAATCCGAATCTACTGCTTGATTTTGTCGAAAAAGGGGCATTGGCCCAGGTTACGGCAAGCAGTTATACGGGAGTCTTTGGTAAGGATATTGCTAAATTAAGCAGTCAGTTAATAGAAGCAAATCTGGTTCATGTGATGGCCTCGGATGCGCACAATACACGCGGGCGCGCTTTTAATATGAAAGAAGGATTCGCCAAGCTTGAGAAAGAGTTTGGCAAAGAAAAATCTACATTATTCCAACAAAATGCAAAAAACATCGTGAACGGTGACTTATTTACCATAGAGACTCCAAGTGAAATTCGAAAGAAAAGGAAGTTTTTTGGTTTGTTTGACTAAAGGAGGAGAGTTTATATCGTGTTAACCAGAGGACAAAAATCATTCATTCTTATGTTTGTGGATTCGGTGTGTATACTACTTTCAGCCTTATTGGCCCACTTTTTAATAGAGAGCTATATTCAACCGGCTGACATTTTTTATTATGTCATGATCGGAGTTGCGATTCTATCTTATCTCGTGCTTGGTTTAAGGTATCATGTTTTTTCAAGGATTATTCGCTATACGAGTATTTATGAAATTTATAATGCAACCAGAATCATGACCATTTCCTTTGTAATTTCAGGAATTATAGCGGCATTATTTATTCCATCAGTCAGCTATCGGTATATTTTTTTGATGTATATGTTTTGTCTAATATTTATTCCAGGAACACGTGTAATATGGCGTTTCTACCATGAATATAATAATGGTAAATATGACTCTGACACCCCTAATAATGAAAAAATTCGCACTTTGATTGTTGGTGCTGGTGATGGCGGTAATTTACTTGTTAGTAACCTCATCAGCAATCCCGGTGAAATTGAAATTGTCGGAATTGTAGATGGTGATCCAGGTAAACAGAAATCACGGATGTTTGACATTCTGGTGTTGGGGACAGAAAAAGATATCCCAGATTTAGTCAAAAAATTACAAGTCGATCAAGTGACGGTAGCAATCCCATCAGCGAAACCAGAAGAATTGGAACGTATTTTGGAATATTGTGCCCAGGTAGATGTGAAGGTCAATCAAATGCCAAATATCGAAGATGTTTTGAAAGGCAAATTAAGCGTCAATCGTTTCCGGGAAATCGATGTAGTCGATTTGTTGGGTCGTCAAGAAGTAAAACTTGATAAATCGCTGATTGAAGAACATCTGCACGGTAAAGTGGTATTGGTCAGTGGTGCGGGTGGCTCCATTGGTTCGGAAATATGCCGGCAAGTGGCGATGTTTGAACCTGAAAAATTAATTTTATTGGGACACGGTGAAAACTCTATTTATTTAATCGATAAAGAATTGAAGAACTTATATGGTAGGGCGATAGAAATCATTCCAGTCATCGCCGATGTTCAGGATCGTAACCGTATCTTTAATGTCCTTGATAAATTCAAGCCTGACCAAGTGTATCATGCGGCCGCTCATAAGCATGTGCCTTTGATGGAATACAATCCAACCGAATCGATCAAGAATAATGTTTTTGGAACAAAAAACATTGCTGAAGCTTCAAAGGCAGCCGGTGTTAAGAGTTTCGTGATGATTTCCACGGATAAGGCGGTTCGTCCAACTAACGTGATGGGTTCAACGAAACGCATTGCCGAAATGATTGTGACCGCCCTGAATGAACCAGGAAAAACAAGATTCGCGGCTGTCCGTTTCGGGAATGTGTTGGGAAGTAGGGGGAGCGTCATCCCAGTTTTCCGCGAACAAATTGCCCAGGGTGGTCCCGTTACTGTAACTGATTTCCGCATGATTCGTTATTTCATGACCATTCCGGAAGCCAGTCGTTTGGTTATCCAAGCCGGTGTTTTGGCAAAAGGTGGCGAAATCTTCATCCTGGATATGGGGGAACCTGTCAAGATAGTGGACTTAGCCAAGAAGATGGTTAAATTATGTGGCTATACTGAAAATGAAATCCCGATTCTTGAAACAGGTATTCGGCCTGGAGAGAAATTATATGAAGAGTTATTGGTGGATGGACAGTTGGCAGAAGCGCAAGTGTACGAGAAAATTTTTGTGGGGAATAGCACGAAATATGATATTGATGAAACCTTGTCTTTCGTCGAGTCATTACGTGGGAAGCCTGATGATCATATCCGGGAAGAACTTGTGGCCTTTGCCAATACACATGAATAATAAAAGAAATTGGATTCTATTTAGAATCCAATTTTTTTATTATGTTTTACGTTTTTAAATAAGCTGTTATAATTGGGTCACAATACAGCTAAAAGCAAGGGGTATACAAGACATGGAAAATAAAACAATTTTAGTAACAGGAGCTGCAGGCTTTGTGGGTTATTACCTAAGTCAAAGTCTCATGAAGTCAGGTTACAAAATTATCGGAATCGATAATATGAATGACTATTACGACGTGCATCTTAAAGAAGAGCGTTTAAGCAAAATTCAAGATAACCCTTTATTTACTTTCATCAAAATGGATTTAGCAGATAAAAAAGCCGTGGAAGAGCTATTTGAAGAATATGAACCAGAAATAGTGGTTAATTTAGCTGCTCAGGCTGGCGTTCGTTATTCAATCGAGAACCCAGATGCCTATATTCAGAGCAATATCATCGGCTTTTACAATGTACTAGAAGCATGCCGTCACCATCCAGTTGAACATCTTTTATATGCTTCATCCAGTTCAGTCTATGGTTCAAATAAAAAAGTGCCATTTGAAGAAACTGATTTTGTGGATACACCTGTTTCATTATATGCTGCTACTAAAAAGTCCAATGAGTTGATGGCACACACATACAGCCACTTATATAATATACCTGCTACAGGCTTGCGTTTCTTTACTGTCTATGGACCAATGGGGCGTCCGGACATGGCGTATTTTGGCTTTACAGATAAGTTCTTCAATAATGAACCCATCCACATTTATAATAATGGGGATTTTGAAAATGACCTATACCGTGATTTCACCTACATTGATGATATTGTAACCGGTATTGTAAAATTAATTGAAAAACCGCATCAAGGCCATACGGTCTTTAACATAGGAAATAATAATCCTGAAAAATTGATGGTATTTATCACAAGTCTCGAAAAAGCATTGAGTAACTCTTTAGGGAGAGAAGTAGCGTTCAAAAAAATCTATGAACCCATTAAACCGGGAGATGTACCTGCTACGTATGCTTCAACTGACAAACTTAAAGAAGCAATCGGGTTTAAACCGGAAACAACGATACAAGATGGGCTCCAAAAATTCACCGATTGGTACGTGGCTTACTACAATAAAAAATAAAAGGAGCGAATGTTTTGCAGAATATTCTTCATAAATTTAAAGAGAGCTACCAAGGAGACGATATCCGCGCTGTGCGTTCGCCCTTGCGCATTTGCCCGCTTGGTGCGCACTCTGATCACCAAGGTGGTCGTGTAACCGGTATGACACTGAACGCGAGCGTGGATATGGTTTATTCACCATCTGAGGATGGGTATGTTCGGGTACAAAGTATGGATTTCCCAGATAAAGAACTTTTTCATATCAATCATGATTCGGAATATATACCTGGATTCTGGGGAACATATATCCGAGGCGCTGTAATGGCATTGCGTCAAGATTATGTTTTGAAAAAAGGCCTTGATGCGATTGTGAGTGGAAAACTGCCAATTGGGGGACTCAGCTCTTCAGCAGCTGTCACAACAGCTTATTTAATGGCGCTTTGTGATGTGAATGATATCGAAGTTTCTAAAATGGACTTGATTCAGTATAGCCATTGGGTAGAAACACAGTTTATCGGACTGAAAAATGGTATTTTGGATCAATCTGCAAATATCTTGAGCATGGACAACCAGCTCATGGTAATGGACTGCTTGACGAATGAGCATGAAATGATTACCAAAGGGGCAGATATGCCGGAATTTGAAGTGGTGGTCGTTTATTCTGGTATATCGAAACAACTGATAAGTACTGATTTTAATAATCGGACCGACGAACTACGGGTAGCAGGTTGGTTATTACAAGATTTGAGTGGGATGCCTATTACACCAGCTTTAGAAAAAGTTAAGCTTCGTGAGATTCCAAGTGATGTGTTTGAGAATTATAAAGAGCAATTACCAGAACGTTTACGCAAACGTGCAGCCCATTATTATACCGAACAAAAACGGGTATCAGAAGGCGCGAAAGCGTGGGCTGCAGGTGATATCGAGAAATTTGGTCAGCTCATGTTTGAATCAGGCGAAAGTTCGTTTTATCAATATGAATCCGGTATTCCTGAAATGCAAAGTATCTTTTATATATTGAAAGAATGTAAAGGGGTTTATGGTGCCCGTCCAAGTGGAGCGGGTTACCGAGGTGCTGTTATCGGTTTAATCGATCCTAATTATAAAGAAGAAATTAAAGCAAAGATCGATTCAGTATACCCCGTGCGTCATCCCGAAATAAAAGACTTGTATGAAGTGAACTTCTGTAAAACGGCAGATGGTGCTCATTTTGTTAAAGATTTGGAGGGGATGAACGAGTGAAAGCTATTATTTTAGCAGCTGGGTATGCAACACGTCTGTATCCGTTAACGAAGGATCGGCCAAAACCCTTGTTGGAGGTTGCCGGGAAAACCATTCTTGATTTTATCGCTGAAAAAATAGAGCGTGTAACTGAAATTGATGAGATAATTATTGTAACCAATGATAAATTTTCCGGTCATTTTGAAAAGTGGCGAGAGATATGTGATTATTCGAAAAAAATCACAGTTGTCAATGATGGGACGCTAACGAACGATACCCGTTTAGGGGCAATTGGCGATATCCAGTATGTGATTGATACATTAAAAGTTCAGGATGACTTAATGATTCTCGCCGGCGACAATCTATTTGATTTTGAATTGACAGATTTTGTCAGCTACTTCAAGGAAGTTGAGACAGATTGTATTACTTCTTATTTTGAAGAAAATGATGCGCAAGTGAAACGTGCAGGTGTTGTAGAGCTCGATGGAAACCAAATGGTCCTTTCTTTCGAAGAAAAACCGGCACAACCACGTTCTCAATATTGCGTGCCAGCATTTTATTTATACAAAAAAGAAACCCTTCCCCTCTTTGAACAGTATTTAATGGAAGGAAATAATCCAGATGCACCCGGCCATTTTGTGCCATACCTGATCAGTAAAAAGCCTGCTCACGCTTTCTTATTTGAAGGAAGACGCTATGATATTGGGACTGTTGAGAGTTATGAATGGGTGAAAGGGATATTTGAAGCAAGATAAAGAGTCCCATCGCAGCTAGTTAACGAAACGGTGTTGGAGGATCATATAAGGTCAAAGTGAAATCCCATTCACTTTGGCCTTTTCCATTTTCAAAAATGATTCACCAACACCGTTTACTATAGAGCCTGAATCTATAGATTTACTTAAACTCATAAATCCTTCTTTTTTATTTAGGTAAATTCAGCTATACTGTAGAATAATGAGGTAAAGTGTCTAAATTTATCTCTTTCATACGAAAGGAAAGAGGAACCAACGGAATGGAAGAAAATCGCTCGGAGAGTTTAAGAAAGAAAAGACGGAACAGAAAGATTTTGTATGCTTTTATTGGGATATTCCTGATTGGCTACACCTTATTCTGGATAGCCTACAACGACCTTAACAGAACATCCAATAATATCTTCAATAGGCTAAATACCAATAACAAAAGAGAATCTGAAGTTATTATTGAAGCGACTCAGCCCATTTCATTTGCTTTTTTAGGAGTTGATAATGGTGCTAAAGGGCGCGATACGATCACGGGACGGTCGGATGCCATCTTGATTGGAACGGTTAACCCTAAAACACGAACAACCACAATAGCAAGCATTCCTCGTGATACATATTCCTTAATGGTAGGTTATGAACCCTATGAAGGTATTGAATATTATGATAAATTAACACATGCGTATGCCTTTGGCGAAGCGGAAATGGCAATTAATTCTATCCAAGAGCTCTTGAATATTCCAATTGATTATTATGTTGAAGTGAATATGCAGGGTTTGATTGATATAGTTGATGCACTAGGTGGCATTGAAATCACCAGTCCACTAACATTCGATTATGAAGGTAGCTATTTCAAAGAAGGAGAAACACGTGTAATCGATGGGATGGAGGCACTTGCTTTTTCACGTATGCGCAAAACGGACCCTGAAGGAGACTTTGGCAGACAGAAAAGGGAAAAAATCGTCATCAAGGCTATAATGGACAAAGCTTTGAGTTTAGGAACCATTACCAACTACGAATCCATTCTGGAAACATTGGAAAAAAACGTCAAGACGAACTTGACCTTCAAGGATATGTCGGATATGTATTTCGCTTATAGCAAATCACTGGAAAACTTTGAGACTAAAAACCTAATTGGTGAGGAACTATGGTTGGACGAGGTCTACTATCTATATGCATACCCAGAAGACCGATTGGAGCTATCTAACCTCTTACGCGAAGAACTTGAATTAGAGTCAATTACGATGGAAGAGTTAGCGTTATCCGATGTAGATTATTATAATTTTGAAACAGGTTATTTTGAAGATTACAGTGAATACTAAAAAATGAGGTGTCAAATTGGAAGAGAGACGTTCGCGTAAGGGGAATAAGAAAAAAAGAAGAGGCCTCAAAATTTTTTTGGCGGTTGTTTTGATACTATTCGTGGCCATAGGCATTTACGTGGCAGATTTTTACCGCAATATTGATAATACGACAGTGGAGATTTATGAGCCGGTCGACGAAGAAGTGGATCCAGTCAGAACGAGTTCGGCAGATTTAAGTGAAAAAGAACCTATTTCTATTTTGTTGTTGGGGGTTGATACGGGTGATTTGGGACGCGATGAAAGAGGGCGTTCTGACACAATGATGGTCGTAACCGTTAATCCCAATACAAAAAAATCGGTGCTGATGAGTATCCCGCGTGATACTTATACCGAAATCGTCGGTTATGGCACGATGGATAAATTGAACCATGCCTATGCCTTTGGTGGCAACTCGATGGCCATCAATTCGATTCAAAATTTATTGGATATTCCGATTGACTACTATGTCACAGTTAATATGGCTGGGATTCAAGAACTCGTGGACGCAGTGGGCGGAATCGATATCGTGAGCCCGATGACATTTACCATGGATGGGTATACTTTTTACGAGGGTGAATCGGTGCATTTAGACGGTCCAGCCACTTTATCTTTCGTCCGGATGCGTTATGAAGATGCATCAGGCGATACAGGGCGTCAAGCGAGACAACGTCTGGTCATTGAAGGGGTTGTGGATAAGGTCGTCAGCGCGTCAACATTGCTGAACTATCAAGACATCCTGGGATCGTTATCAAATAATGTCCAAACGAATTTCCAAATGAAAGATTATCTTGCTTTGCAAAGTAATTCTTATATGGCAGCCGCACGAAACATCGTTTCCGAACAAATCGGGGGCACTAGCGGCATTGCCGAGGATGGGATATACTATCATTATATTCCGGAAGAGGAATTGTTACGCGTGCAAAATTTATTAAGTTCTGAACTAGAGTTAGATTGATGAAGGGAGATTGATTTAATGGCAGTTTTAGTAACAGGGGGCGCTGGTTATATCGGCAGCCACACAGTGGTTGAATTATTGAATGAGGGACACGAAGTTGTCATTGTTGATGACTTTTCCAATAGTAATCCAGAGGTCTTGAACCGCATCAAAACGATAGCTAAAAAAGATTTCAAGTTTTATGAAGCGAATTTATTGGATAAAGCCGCAATCACTGAAATTTTCGAAAAAGAAACGATTGATTCCGTCATTCATTTCGCTGGCTTCAAGGCAGTAGGGGAATCAGTAGAAAAACCTGTTGAATACTATCACAACAATATTACCGGAACGTTGATGTTGCTTGAAGTCATGAAAGAACATGGCGTTAAAAATCTCGTCTTCAGTTCCTCGGCAACGGTATATGGTATGAATAACCCATCACCTTTAACAGAGAACTTGCCAACGAGTGCAACGAATCCTTATGGTTATACAAAAGTAATGATTGAGCAAATTTTGCGTGATGTTTATGTTTCCGACAATGAATGGAATATTGCGTTACTGCGTTACTTCAATCCAATTGGAGCTCACGCATCCGGTTTGATCGGGGAAGACCCTTCCGGTATCCCGAATAACTTGATGCCTTACATTACCCAAGTAGCAGTCGGAAAGTTGCCGGAATTGAGCGTTTTCGGTGATGATTATGATACACCGGATGGCACTGGCGTACGTGACTATATCCATGTCGTGGACTTGGCGAAAGGCCACTTGAAAGCTTTGGAAAGTTTCACAGACCATAAAGGCGTGGGAACATATAACTTGGGAACAGGAATTGGCTACAGTGTTCTAGACTTAGTCAAAAATTTCCAAAGAGCGAACGATATCCTTATTCCTTACCAAATCGTGGCGCGTCGTCCTGGAGACGTAGCAACGTGCTACGCCGATGCAAGCTTGGCTAAAGAAGTACTGGGCTGGTCTGCTGAGAAGAATTTGGAAGACATGTGCCGTGACTCCTGGAAATGGCAAAGCCAAAACCCTAACGGTTACGATAAATAATAGCTCTATCATTTAGGGTTTGGGTAGTCGTCTTCTCAGAAATCCCGGAGGACGGAGTGGTTGCTTGTGGCCGTGTCAAGGATGCAATGCGAAAGTAGGGACCGTTGGCGCTTCAGCGTCTACGAGCCCTTTGAGGCTTGCAAGCCCGGAGACTACAGGCTCCGGGTGGTCCCACGGCAGCACATAAGCAACCACGCAGGCCGAAGGGCATTTCCTTCACAACAATAAATAACAAAAATGCACTGAAAAGCTACTTACTTTTCAGTGCATTTTTATTTAGATAAAAGTTTGTTATAATGATAGAAAATGTATTTGAAAGGAAGTCTCTCATGCAGAAGGTTAGGAAAGCAGTTATTCCGGCAGCGGGTTTAGGTACACGTTTTTTACCAGCTACAAAAGCAATGGCAAAAGAAATGATGCCGGTTGTTGACACGCCAAGTATCCAATATGTCGTTGAGGAAGCAATCAAAAGCGGCATTGAAGAAATTCTGATTGTGACTGGTAAAGGCAAGAATGCAATAGAAGATCACTTCGATGCAAATATTACCCTTGAAAATAATTTACGTGAAAAAGGTAAAGACGCTTTACTCGAAAAAGTAAAAGCTACTAATATTCCATCTATTCATTATGTACGTCAGGCTTACCCGAAAGGCTTGGGAGATGCGATTCTACAGGCAGCACCTTTTGTTGGCAACGAACCTTTTGTGGTATTGTTGGGTGACGATATCATGCCTAACGACGTTCCTTTAACAAAACAGTTAATGGAAATCTATGATAAATACGGAAAAGGTTCAATCGCAACCATTAGAATCCCTGAAGAAAAATCCAATCGCTTTGGCGTGATTGATATGGACGGAGCATTGGGTGAGCATCTCCATTTAATCGATCATTTAGTCGAAAAACCATCGCCAGAGGAAGCACCAAGTAATTTGGGGATTGTCGGGCGTTATTTATTAACACCTGAAATTTTTGAAATTTTGAGGGAACAAGCACCGGACTCCGGTGGTGAAGTTCAACTGACAGATGCTCTGGAAACATTGAACCAGATTTCGCCCTTGATTGCCTATGAATATACCGGCAAACGTTACGATGTGGGGGACAAATATGGCATGTTGATTGCGAACATCGAATTCGGTCTGGACCATCCGGAAACAGATGAAAAGATGAAGACGTTTATTAAAGAATTGGCGACTGAACTTAAAGAAAATTAATAAACCTAACGAGAAAATTATGCTAGTATTAGCAGAAATCATTTTTAGAGAGCGAGATGTTACAGACAAATGAATATTACCATTGTAGGAACAGGCTATGTCGGTTTATCCAATGCCGTATTACTGGCACAACATAACAAAGTGGTTGCTTTAGAAATCATTGAAGAAAAAGTCGATTTAATTAACAAAAAAATCGCACCGATAGCTGATAAGGAAATCGAAGAATATCTAGCACACAAAGAACTTAATCTACTGGCAACAACCGATAAGGCAATTGCTTATGAGAAAGCTGAGTTCGTGGTTATTGCCACACCAACCAATTACGATGACAAACTGAATTTCTTCGATACGTCCAGTGTTGAATCGGTTATCGAGGATGTGCTGGAGTATCGTCCAGAAGCAACGATGATTATCAAATCTACCGTTCCGGTCGGCTATACAGCTGAAATTCGAGCAAAATATGGTGTCGATAATATTATCTTTTCACCAGAATTCTTGCGTGAAGGTAAAGCTTTGTATGATAATTTGTATCCTTCCCGTATTATTATCGGGGAAGAATCAGAACGTGCCACTAAATTTGCGGAGCTTTTGATTCAAGGAGCCGAAAAAGAAGACATCGAAGTCTTGTTCATGAATTCAACCGAAGCTGAAGCGGTTAAGCTGTTTGCGAACACTTATTTGGCCCTTCGTGTGGCGTATTTTAATGAGCTGGACACTTACGCGGAAGTAAGAGGATTGGATACTAAATCAATCATCGAGGGTGTAGGTCTGGATCCACGTATTGGTTCACACTACAATAACCCATCCTTCGGTTATGGTGGCTACTGCTTGCCGAAAGATACTAAACAACTATTGGCGAACTACGATGATGTTCCGAACAACTTGATTCAAGCCGTTGTTGAATCAAATCGGACACGCAAAGATCATATTGCGGATATGGTTATCCAAAGAAATCCAAAAGTTGTCGGTATTTACCGCCTGACCATGAAATCCGGATCAGATAACTTCCGTTCCTCGTCGATTCAAGGTATTATGAAACGCATCAAGGCTAAGGGAATCGAAGTCGTGGTTTACGAACCTGTACTGGAAGATGAAACCTTCTATAACTCACGTGTCATCCGCGATTTGGAAGAATTCAAACAAATCTCGGACGTGATCGTTTCTAATCGTAATGCGAAGGAACTGGAAAATGTACAAGATAAAGTTTATACGCGGGACTTGTTTAACGATAACTGATATTAATAAGCCTATAATTATTATTATTTGATTAATAATTATAGGCTTTCTTTTTCATTCAGCTTATGTTTGCTATAATATATCAGACTTTTATAAACAAGAAAGCTTTACATAACCGAAATATTTAGTATTTTGGAAATTCTAATCAGAGAGGTTATACAAATTGAATCCATATAAAAAACTACTCGGAAACTCAGCATTATTCGCAATTGGTAATTTAGGAAGTAAGCTGATTTCCATTATTCTGGTGCCACTGTATACTTATTATTTGACGACATCAGAATATGGGCTTGTTGATATTGTTATTTCGACAAGTAGTATGTTGTTACCCATTATATCGTTAAGTGTCTATGAAGCGGTTCTGAGATTCATAATGGATCATTCTCATGATGACGACACCATTTTAACAAACGGTGTATTTGCGACCATTGTTGGTGGCCTAATTATTTTGTTGGCATATCCTATTCTCAGTTACTTCAATGTCCTTGGAGAATTGTTGCCATTCATGGTCCTCATTCTAATGTTGCAAGCACTTCAGTCACTGTTAGCGCAATATACCCGTTCAATTGGAAATATAAAAGAATATGCATTGAATGGTATTATTATGTCTTTCGTGACTGGGGGAATGAATATACTGTTACTGGTGTACTTAGGTTGGGGAATCAACGGTTATCTAACCTCATTGGTAGTAAGTAATATTATTTCAATCCTTTATCTTGGATGGGCTTCAAGCGTCCATCGTCATATTCGCCTATCTAAATTCGATTTAGAAAAATTAAAAGATATGTTTAAGTATTCGATTCCGCTAATTCCGAATTCTTTTATGT
The DNA here is from genome assembly GCF_052266715.1 of Jeotgalibaca sp. A122. NCBI lineage: Bacteria > Bacillati > Bacillota > Bacilli > Lactobacillales > Carnobacteriaceae > Jeotgalibaca > Jeotgalibaca sp. A122. The sequence goes on from NZ_JBQPRB010000003.1 coordinate 241,679, forward strand.
GGTGGATTATTAATGCCTCTAACCGTTACTTTATCTATCTGTTCGTAGGAGCAAGTGCAAATGGATTGTTCGCGGTGGCGAATAAAATTCCCAGTCTCTTATCTATTTTAAACACAATATTTTTCCAGGCTTGGCAACTATCCGCAATTGAAGAATTCGGATCTAAAGATAAATCGAAACTATATTCAAATGTTTTTAATTATTTTTCATTAGTGATGTTTATGGGGACGTCTGCCATATTGATTATTTTGAAGCCTTTGATCAATATGACTGTGCAAGAAGATTTTTACGGTAGTTGGAGGCTTGTGCCATTTTTGCTGTTGGGAGTAACCTTTTCGAGCTTTTCTGGTTTCTTGGGTACTAACTATGTGGCTGCCAAAGAAACAAAAGGCGTATTCAAAACCTCCGTATTTGGTGGAATCGTAAGTGTCATCACGAATTTTATTTTCGTTCCGATATTCGGAGCGAATGGCGCAGGAATCTCTACTATGGCAAGCTTTTTTGTTATCTGGATTCTACGAGAACGGGATACAAGAAAATACATAAAAATGGACATTGATAAGAAAAGTGTTTTCAAAAACCTAGCCGTTATAGCTTTACAGATTGCTGTTTTATATATGGACCGTCCGTTAGTTCAGGAAATGATTATAGAAAGCTTGCTCTTTATAATCTTACTGTTAATTAATAAAAAATATCTCTTGGTTGTATTTAAGCTCGTGAAGCAGATGATTGAGAAAAAAAAGGGGACTGAAAATGAAGATTAGTATTGTTGTTCCAATTTTTAATGAACAGACACTGTTGCAGAGATGTGTAGAATCCATTGTGAATCAAACATATCGTAATTTGGAAATTATTTTGGTTGATGACGGCTCCACAGACAATAGTCTCTCTATTGCACGCGAGTATTTAAGTGACTCTCGCGTCTCTGTATTCCATAAACCTAATGGTGGCCTTTCAAGCACCAGAAATTATGGGATTGAAAGAGTAACCGGAGATTTTATTGGATTTGTTGACAGCGACGACTGGATTGAACTGGATATCATCGAACATTGTGTAAAAATTATCGAAAAATATCAGAGCGATATTGTCGATTTCAGAAGTATTTTTAAAAATACAGATACTGAAGAGACACCTGTCCCTGAAGAATATACTTATGAAGTCATTGAAAAAGATAAGCTTAAGTATGACTATCTCTACAAAGGGCAAACCCAAAAAATGCCTTTTTCAGTTTGCCGCAAACTTTATAAACGGGATTTGTTTGATGCAATCCGTTTCATTGAAGGGATGAAGAATGAAGACATCGTTATCAATTTCGAATTGATGGCTGTTGGTAACAAGTTGGTGCATACGAATAAAATAGGCTACAATTACTTCCAGTCTGAGGGTAGTATGACGCGAGGTGGCTTAAAGGAAAGTGATTTTGACCTCTTGAAAGCTTGTCAATATTTGACGGAGATGAGCCAAAACGACCCTGAAGATGTGAAATATCTTGTAAAAGTCAAGTATGCACGCTCGTATTTTTCTTTATTGGCCAAAATCGCCTTTTACGGTTTTGCTGATGAGAACTTGGATCAAAAAAAGGTAGTGAATGATTTAACCAAACGGCTAAGGGAAAATTATGGCTTACTTATGCAATCACCGATGCCATTGAACAGAAAATTAATGGTTACAGCCTTGAGCCTTGATATGCGCTTCCTGCAACTGCCTTTAAAAGCTTATAAAGCTCTCAAGAGGTGATGAGAATGAGGATATTGATTTATGGTGTCTCCAACAATTATGGCGGAATTGAGACCTTCTTTTTAAACCTAATTAAAAGGATTAATCCTGCAGAAATCCAGTTTGATTTTATTACTTCGTCCGAGGAACCGTGCAGCTATGAAAAAGAAATAACGGATGTTGGCGGTGAGAATTTTAGCATTATCCCCTGGGGGAAGCAACCCAAGGAACATATTGCAGCAGTAAAAAAGATTGTCCAGGGAAATAACTATGATTATGTCTGGATAAATACTGCTTCCGCTAGTAAAGTCGGGGTTTATGAACAAATTAAAGCTGCTTCTTCTGCAACTATCATTATTCACAGCCATGGTGCTTCCTTTGAATCAAAGAGAAAAGGGATTAAAAGATTTGTGTTGAAAAGCATGCATTTGTTAAATAAACGCAAACTTGCAAAAGTTGCTGATATAAAATTTGCCACTTCAAAAGAAGCGGCAAATTGGTTGTTTGGTGACGAATGGTCAAGTAACACCTGTTACTTTATCAAGAATGGTATTGATTCAATGCGTTTTACATTCGATGCAGAGAAGCGCCAAAAAATACGCAACGATTTGGCATTATCAGACCAACTTGTTTTAGGTCACGTTGGGCGTTTAGCAGAAGTAAAAAACCAATCGTTTTTATTAGATATCCTTAAAGAGATACAATTGAAGCATCGCAACTCCAAGTTAATGCTGATTGGTTCTGGACCATTGGAAGAACAGCTTAAAAAGGAAGCCGAAGCTAAAGGAATAGCGTCTGACGTCCTTTTTTTAGGTTACCAAGAAGATGCTGCTCCCTATTTGTCTGCAATGGATGCTTTCCTACTTCCTTCTATTTCAGAAGGTCTGCCAATATCCGCTGTCGAGGCACAAGCAGCTGATTTACCATGTTTTCTTTCAGATACAATAACTAAAGAAGTGGCAATAATTGAAGATGTAGTGTTTCTTTCCATCAGGGAAAGTCCCGAAAAATGGGTAGATAGCATTTTACAAAGGGCCCAAGGACGATTGAGAAAGAATCAAGCAGCCGTATTTGAGGCGAAGCGATTCAACATACAGAATACTGTTGAGAGTATTGAAGAAATATTAAAGACGAATAATCAGAAAGATTATTGAAGAAAGAGGTATTGAAATGGAATTGAATAAAAAAATTACTGTTCTAATGCCTGTTTATAATGCAGAAGCTTACTTACGCGAAAGCATTGAGAGTATCCTGGGTCAGACCTTTACCGATTTCGATCTTTTGGCAATTGATGATGGTTCAACGGATGCAAGTGCAGAAATCATTCAAAGTTTTGAGGATGAACGTGTCATTTACTTAAATAACGAACAGAATATGGGCATCGTAAAAACTTTGAACCGTGGGCTGGATTTGATTAAGAGTGACTATATTGTCCGAATGGATTCAGATGATATTTGCTTACCATCACGTTTTGAACAACAAGTTGCTTTCATGGATGCTAATCCCGAAGTAGCAGTTGCTGGTACTAGCATCAAAATTTTTAACGATTCAGGAAAGACCACGGATAAAATTGTTGAAACAGATTCAAAAAGAATACGCACGCAATTATTGTTTGAAGCTTCTATCATGCACCCGACGGTTATTCTGCGTAATGCCGTTATCCAAAAGGAACAGTATCGTTATGATGCACGTCATAAATCAACTGAGGATTTAGGAATGTGGCAGAAAATTTCCATGAAGTATGAGCTGGCTAATTTACCTTCCATCCAACTAGAGTATCGAGACAACGCTTTTGGCATTACTCGAACCTCTGAAAAAGACATGAACTCATTTGACGAAGCGCATATCGTAGTATACCGCGACTTATTCAAACAACTGTCGCTGTCATTCTCGGATGAAGAAGTCCGGGCTTATAGAGGGTTTCTATCCCGCCATTTCTCTTTCTCTGATAATGAAATGGAATCACTGGCTAATATATTGAAACGCATACGAACCAATCTAGAACCAAGTAAATTCGACTTTGACATTTTTGATGAGAAGGCAAGTAGTTTCTACCGTAATAATTGTCTAAACAAAGGGATGAGTTACCGGATGTTCAAAAAGGTCTATACAGAATATTACTCAGAAGCATTCAAGTTGATCAGAAAAGAAAAAATAAAATTCAGTTTGCAGAGATTTCTACAAATAAAATCAAGGCTACAGAAGGAGAAATAAATGAAACAGTTTATCAAAAAAATGGCCCCTGCCCCAATGTTGCGTGCATACCGCCGTTATAAAAAAAGAGATGAGATACATTATTTTAATAAACGCTACAAACAGATTGTTACACACCTATCGGAATCTAAGGATACTGAAAGAATTATCTTAATAGGGACTTCAGTATACGGAAATTTGGGTGACCAAGCTATTTCAAGCGCAGAAATTGCTTTTCTGGATAACCATTTTCCTGACCGTAAAATCATCGAAATACCCAATACTATGTATTTTTATAACAGCCAAGCTGTTAAGTCTCATGTGAAGGACTCGGATATCTTGTTAATCAATGGTGGTGGCTTTATGGGTACCCTTTGGCCTGAAGCAGAAGAGATGGCGAGAGATGTTGTCCGTCATTTCAAGAATAATCGTATTATCATCATGCCACAAACCATTTATTTTTCGAAAGATGAAAAGGGTCAACAGGAATTGCTGCGGTCTAAGGAAGTCTATCAAAACCATGCAGATTTGACTTTATTTGTACGTGACCTACCTTCATTCGAATTTGCAAATGCAAATTTGAAAGGAAAGAATTTTACAGAAATTAATTTGATGCCGGATATTGTAACTTTTATAAAGAAAGATGTGGGCCCGGAAGAACGCAATCAAATTATGTTTTGTATGCGGAATGACAAAGAAAAAATTGACAACAATGAGCAATTGATTATTATCAATAAATATCTTAGTGATAATAATAGCTTGCCTATTCAGTATCGGGATACTGTTGTAGAAGAACAAATCGATTTATATAATCGTGCAGATGCTTTAACTAAAACGTATCACGAATTCCGTAAATCAAAATTAATTATTACCGATAGACTTCATGGCATGGTTATTTCTGCAATCACTGGTACACCTTGTCTGGCATTAAATAATATCAGTGGAAAAGTTCGTGGCCAATACGAGTGGATCAAACATCTAAATTATATTTATTACGTGGAAGATGTTTCTGAAATCCCAGAAAAGTTAGCATCATTACTAAAGCTTGAAGAAACGGCTTACAACAATGAAGAACTTTTACCTTATTTCGATAAACTCGCTCAAACTATAGAGCAAGGTAGCAATAGTAATCTTTAACAGGGGGTATCAGAATGGATTATAGTTTTACACTTAAGGAATATGCGTATTTCATCAAATACAATATTAAAACAATTGTCGCAACAATGGTGGTAACGATTGGATTGATTATGGGAGGATATGTATATTCTCAATATTTCAATGCAGACTCGGCCCAAACACCACAGACCCCAACAGAGCAAGTAGTTTTTGATACGGAACAAATGCACCAATTGCTGGACGAAAATTTCGATGCGTTAACACCGGAACAACAAAATCAATTGCTCCAATTTCTGGAATCAGAATCTTACTATTTCCGTGTCTATATTGAAGATCAAAACGCTGAGCCATACAACCATTTCCGAACCTTGAAGGAAATCTTAACGACTAAAGAATTATCCACTAAAATTGAAGAAGAAATTCAAGCAGAATTCAAACCTGATTCAAAGCGGGGAGTGATCCTTGGAATCGAACCGACTACGAATATCATCACAATCAAGGTAGGGGTAGGCAATCCGGAATTAAACCAAGAAATAGCGCAAATATATTTTGATATGCTGAAATCGGATGAGTTCGACTTTATTAAAAACAAAACGGTTTATTTTATTGATACGGAACCAATGCTAACTTCTGCAGAAGATAATGAGCTCGAACCAGAAGAAATTATTAACCAAGGTCAAAGTTCCGGCATAGGAACCTTAATTGTTTTAACACTGATCAGTGTCATTGCAGGCTTTGTACTGGGTATACTAGTTAGTCTTGTAAAAAATATGTTTAGTAAGAAGATCTCATACTTGTTTGATTACAAACTCTCCGGGAAAGATTCACTTTACAAATTTGATGAAGATAAAAATGGAGATGACTTTGTCTATACAATTGTGAATCCAAAACATACTGAAAAGTTGATAGTAAGTGAAGAACCGCTTGAAAAGAACACAATAGAAAAATTGAAACAAAGTACATTGGTCGACTTGGTATTCGTAAATGATTTAGCTGAAAATGATAGTTCTATTCTTAATATGGAATTGGTAATCTTGACCAAATTAAATCAAACGAATAAGCGATGGTATTTAGAGCAGCTTAGAAAAGGTGCCATTTTGAATATCCCTGTTAAAGTGGTGCAAATTTAATTAAAGGAGCTTTCATATGAGGAACAAATACTCGGTTTTATATTCCGTATATAAAAAAGAGAAGCCTTCGATCATGAAGGCTTCTCTTGACAGTATGTTGAAACAAACTATTTTTCCAGAACAAATTGTCATAGTTGAGGATGGCGAGCTGACAGGAGAACTTTACGAACTAATTGAGGAATATCGTACTTCACACCCCACAACAATCACATCTGTTCCATTAGAAGTGAATAGTGGTCTTGGAGTGGCATTAAACGAAGGGTTGAAATACTGCAGAAATGAATTGGTTGCACGGATGGATACGGATGATATCGCCTTGCCGGAACGGTGTGAAAAGCAACTACAAGTATTCGCGCAAGATTCCCAACTATCAATCGTTGGTTCCTATGTAGATGAGTTTTATGATGATCCAGAAAAGGTAGTTTCCTCTAGAGTTGTTCCATCAAAACATGAGGATATTATCACTTTCTCGAAACGAAGAAATCCTTTTAATCATCCCAGTGTCATGTATAAAAAAACAGATGTCTTGACAGCAGGTGGGTATGGGGATTTCCGTAGGAACCAGGATTATGATCTATTCGTCCGGATGTTGGCCAAGGGATATCGTGCATTCAATATTCCCGAAGCACTCGTATTATTCCGCGCTAATCAAGATAATTTAAAACGTCGTAAAAGCTGGGAAAAAAGCAAGGGTGATATCCTGATGCGATATGGTTTATGGCGTTCCGGCTATGCCGGTTTTAAAGACTTCGCAATATCTTCCAGTGCCTTCTTATTTTCATATCTTGCCCCAAATTGGCTATTTAAAATTGTATCGGATAAATTTCTACGGAAAAAAAAGGTGAATTAAAGAGGAGGGGAAAAAGTGGGAATAGAAAATAAAATGAATGATTTGTTGAACAACAATCCTGTAATCAAAAAAGTAATTAAGCGGGTATATCAACGTTTGATGTACACTGTTTCTCCCAAGTTAAAATCTGAGGGCGAACTGGAAAGGATTTCACCCAAAGATGGGTATGAATATTTCTTTGGTTATTATGATAAATCACCATGGGATGCAACAGACAGATATATGCTAAGCTTGCGTGCTAAAAATACTTATTCCGATGTTGCGCCTTCAGAGCCAGCTGAAATTGTTATATTCGATACTCATCATCAAAACTCCTTTGAAGTTATTGGGAAAACGAAAACCTGGAATGTTCAACAAGGTTGCATGCTGCAATGGTTGGGACCGGATTATCAAACAAACATCATATATAATGATTTTAAGGATAATCAGTATTGCTCAGTTATTTATAATGTAAAAACAAAACAGGAAAGAATCTTGTCCATGCCTGTTTACAATGTTGCCCAAGACGGTTCATTTGCTCTAAGTCTAGACTTTTCAAGGTTACATCGGATGCGTAAAGGGTACGGCTACGCGAATCTGGATGAGACAACAAAAAATGAATTGTTGCCACAATCACCGGCAATTTGGAAAGTTGATTTAAAAACAGGAATATCTGAACCGCTACTAACGTATGCAGATTTTGCCAATTTTGAATCGACATCAGAAATGCAAGGAGCAGAGCATAAAGTCAATCATCTCATGTTGAATCCAAGTGGAGATAGATTTATGGTCTTGCATAGATGGTTCGTTGGAGGCCGTAAATTCACACGGCTTGTAACAGTTGGAAGTGACGGAAAAGAATTCTATAATCTTAGTGATGATGGGATGGTTTCACATTGTTTCTGGAAGAATGATAAAGAAATAATAGGCTTTCTAAAGAAGAAAAAAGAAGGTAATGGCTATTACTTGATGGAGGATCAAAGTGGCCGCTATACTCACTTATTCGAAGGAATGACTAGTGATGGGCATCCAAGTTATTCACCCAATAAAGACATCATTGTTACGGATACATATCCAGATCGTTCTCGTGTAGCAAAAGTGCTGATCGCCACAGATGGTCAAGAACTCCACACAATTGCGAAAGTATTTGCCCCATTTAAGTATGATAATGATGTAAGGTGTGATTTGCATCCGAGATGGAATCGCTCTGGAAATGCCATATGCATAGATTCTGTATATGAAGGAAGCAGGGGGCTATACCGAATCCCGGTTCCAAGAAAGTACCTACAATTAGCTGAGAAAGAAATTTAGGGGGATAAGAATGTCCAAAAGAAACAAAAATATCATTTTTACCTTGCTCCTCTTTTATGTTCTTTTCCCGTTCTCATTGGATAGTATCCATTTGCTCCAAGATTTGATGAATTTGGGTCTCTCTTTATTGGTTATTATTTTTAACATTCCGTTTCTAGAAGAAAAAGTTCAATTCTTTAATCCTAAACTTTTTTCGACATTTTTACTTGTTGCGTTTATAGGGTTGCTAGCGCTGATTTTACCATCGATTTACGGAACTTTCGATTATTCGTATTTCATGATAGTTGTGTTCTCAGCCGTCCAACAGCTAATAAAATTTACAGCATTAATGATTGTATATTTGCGAATATTTAAAGAAGAGGCAACTTTTAGTCATTATGCGATGCGGTATATCGTAGCATGCATTCTGTACTTCTTATTTACAATTTTATTCATATTAGCTCCGGGTCTAAAGGAATTTTGGATTCAACTATTGTATATTTCAGATTTGGATATTTCACAGTTACAAAAACCACAATATGTAACGAGAATTGGTATTGATGGATTTGCTGGTTTTGGTCAAACATTCAAATTTTCTTTGGGTATCCTGTTGAGCGTTTTTCTAATTGCAAAAGATTTTCTATCAAATAAAAGACGTTCTATTTTCCTTCTTGGTGCTATTCTTATGCTTTTGATGGGAACTTTATTTTACGGTAGAATTGGAAGTGTAGCAGGTTTCGTTGCGATACTGGTGTTGTTGGTCAATTTCTTCTCTTATCAGAGAACCCTTAAAACAGGTTTATCATTTATAGCCATGTCCTTCATTTTATTTCTGCTGGTGATTGTAGCAAGTCTTTTCAATGAAGCCATTCTCGTTTGGTTGGAATGGGCTTTCGAACTGATTATCACCTTCATTAATACTGGAGAATTTTCCTCGACCTCCACAGATATTTTATTCGAGAGAATGTATTTTATCCCAGATTTAAAATCCTTCCTTATCGGAAATGCACTTTATTCTGATCCAGCAGGAGGGTATTTTATGGGAACTGATGTCGGTATCTTACGCAATATCTTGTTCTTCGGATTCATTCCAACCCTGATTGTTTATCTGGTTATAGCTATGACTCTCTATGGGATTAAGGATTTCCTGACAGCTTATGGAAAATGTGGAAGAATCCTTTTAGGATTACTGGTTTTCACGTTCCTTTTATTTGAGTTCAAGGGGAGTATCTATCAAGCATTTTATCCGATTCTTGTTCCTTTCTATGGCATTCTTCTTTATGAAAATAAACGTAGTAAAAAGAGCACAACCATCATTTGATGGTTGTGCTCTTTTTGTATTAAATTGACTTGTTATTTAAAAGAAATTCCTTGTGAAAAGGGTTGTGATATAATTCTAATAGTTTTTTAAAGGAGATGATTAATAAATTGAAGCAAAAAGCTTTAGGTCTTTTTGTCGCTTTATCACTTTTTACTTTTCAAATGCCAACCGCAAATGCCACTGATGTCAATACGAATACAAATAGTTATTATACCGTTCATTCTACAACCGCTATTAACTATGAAGCCATGATTGTGAAACCCTGGTCGATTAATACGGCACCATGGGGGACTAGTGGCGCATTCCCTATTCCGAATTATTCACAATATGTGGGGAAACATGTTTCAGTTGTACAGGAAAAAGTAACTTCCAAAGCAACATATGCACTTATATATTTGAATGGAGTGGAACTTGGCTGGATTGATTCAACAGGGCTTGCTCCCTTGACGGTAAATAGTACCACTGACGTATACTACACAGCTCAGATTAACTTGCCTTGGTCCATTAACACCCAACCTTGGGGAACAAAGGGCTATCAACCGATTGCTGACTATCGTAGTTACGTTAATGCGTATGTCGAAGTTATTCAGGAAAAACAAACAGATAAGGCAACATATGCATTGCTTGTCCATAATGGAATCGAACTTGGATGGATAGACAAAGGAGCTCTCAAAGAAACCTTGTTTGTTATGGAAGAAACACCTATTAATTACGAGGCGAAAGTTCTTTATGGCTGGTCGATAAATTCGCAACCTTGGGGAACACCCAATGCGCAATTCGTTCAAAATGCAACGAAGCTGATTGGGAAAAATGTAACGGTCCTGAAAGAGGCAAAAACCGCCAAAGCTAAATATGCATTGATAGCTAATAATGGAACTGAATTAGGATGGATAGACACAGGTGCTTTATCCCCTTTGGTTGTAGAATCCTACAACGAAGTTTTATATGATGCAAAAATTACGCGGACTTGGTCTATTAACACCCAACCTTGGGGAACGGCAGGCTATGAATTAATTTCAGACTACCAAAGTTATTTGGGTAAAAGTGTTCGGGTTATCCAAGAAGCAAAAACTGGAAAAAGTAACTACGCTCTTATCACATATAATGGAACACAATTAGGATGGATTGATACAGGTGCACTCGAGACTTTTATTCCTGTTCTAAGTGAGGAAGCAATTAACTATGAAGCAACTATAGTTAATCCATGGTCAATCAACACGCAACCGTGGGGTACAATCGGCTCCTATCCATCAGCCAAAGGTGTAGAATATCTTGGCAAAAATGTATCGATTATCGCTGAAAAAGTAACACCAAAAGCAACGTATGCTTTAATCAGTTATAAAGGAAATGAATTGGGATGGATTGATACGACTGGCTTGAAACCACTAGAGGTATTATCAGCAGAAACCATCAATTATTCTGCGCAAATCGTTCATCCTTGGTCAATAACGAATGTACCGTGGGGGACAAGAGGTTATTACCATACTGCAAATGCAAATGATTACAAAGGGTTGGAATTAAAGGTTACAGAAGAAAAAATTACTGAAAAAGCTACTTATGCATATTTATCCCACAATGGAAACGGATTGGGTTGGATTGACAAAGGAGCTCTAAAAATTGTTTTGACCGTTCTTGAAACCCGGGATACAGCATATGAAGCAATCGTTGTAAAACCTTGGGCTATTCATTCGAAACCATGGGGAACGGCCGGCTCTTATTCAGTTGCAGATTCTTCGAAGTTTGTTGGTAAGCATGTTTCAATTTTACAAGAAAAAGTGACACCTAAAGGAACTTACGGTTTATTAACCCAGAATGGTGTTGAAATTGGTTGGATGGATGTGACTGGCTTAAATCCGCTTAGCGTTCAAAGCACACATGTAGTCCAATATGCTTCTAAATTAGTCAAACCATGGGCATTAACTAATGTGCCATGGGGTACATATGGATATAAAACTTCTGCCAGTTCAAGTGAATATATCGGTTCAGAAGTAGTGGTGACTGAAGAAAAAACAACTCAAAAAGCAACATATGCTTATCTGACTCATAATGGTAGAGACCTCGGTTGGATTGACAAGTCAGCATTGGATGCTTACAAAATTACAAGTCGAAAACCAACTTATTATAAAGTCAAAATTACGAAACCATGGTCAATCAATACGCAACCCTGGGGAATAGAAGGTTACAAAGCTATTCCAAATTATAGTTCCTATGTCGGTCAAGAAGTCCGAGTCATCGAAGAAGTGACAACCACTAGGGGTGTGACGTATGGTTTGTTGACTTTGAATGGTGCTGCCCTCGGTTGGATTGACCTAGGCGGAGTTTCAAGTCCAATCACTGGTAATTACACAGTATTTTTGGATATTGGTCATGGTGGATTCGATCCAGGTGCATCTTATTACGGTGTCCAAGAAAAACGGATAAATCTTGAAGTATCCTTGAAAATGCAAAAACTACTTGAGGAAAAAGGTTACAATGTCATTGTTTCTCGTACAAGTGATGTTTTTATCGATCACAAAACGGAACGCTCTAGACTAGCGAATGAAACGAATGCTGATGTATTCGTGAGCGTTCACCATAATGCAATGCCAGGAAACACGTTTGTTAATGGAATCGAAACATTTTACTACGAATACGATTCCAATTACCAACCAAAAATAAATGCTTTGATGCATAATAATTTATTTAGAATTCAAGAAAGTGCTGAACTTGCGTATTCAATTCATGAATCCTTGATAGAAAGTTCGGGTGCTTATGACCGCGGAGTACGTAGAGATACATTTGCTGTACTGCGTGAAACAGCTATACCAGCAGTTTTACTGGAGCTTGGTTTCATGAGTAACCAGGCGGAGTTAAACAGACTGACATCTCAAAACTATCAAAATACGCTGGCACAAGCTGTTGTAAATGGGATAGACAATTATTTCAAGTGATTACTAAGAGGCCAACTCCCTAAAGGGAGCTGGTCTCTTTTCAATTTTTCGACAAAAAATCTAAATCTAAATTAATAAAAGTTTAGGATTTTGATTCAAGTTAGTAAATTTGTGATATACTTTTTGTGGAAAAATATTTATCTAATATCATTATGTTTTTTTCGATATTACATGCCCAGGAGGAACAGGAAAGAATGTCATTTTACAACAAGCGTACCAGAAATGTTTTGGTCACAATGTCTAGTATAGCCATCCTATCGGCCGTAATGAATGATAGAAAAGTTCTAGCCGATACTATCACTGATGCCCCAGTAGAAGTTAGCCATCCAGTTGAAATACCAGAAGCTGAAACGAACCCTTTAGTGATAGATGATATCTATGAGGATTCTGAAATCATCAGCGGAAGTACGATTTATAATAATCAAATCATCCAGGTTTTAATAAATAATGAAATTATATATACAGACGTAATTGATGCGGAGGGCAGGTTCTCCTTGGATGTGGAGCCATTTGCGCCAGATACTGTTTTAACCATCCAGGTAATTGAATCTGTTCCGGAGGTAGAAGAGACTTTAATTGACGAAAAACCGGAAAGTGAATCAGAAGAGAGCGGCCCTTTGGCTGAAGAGACAGTGTCCGTTCTTGTTAAGACAGCGGATTCTCCTGAAGAAGCGGCTGAAATTGAAGAGCCGATAGAAATAGTCCCGGAAACATCCGAAGAAGCCGAAATATTAGAAAGTGTTTCTTCAGAATCTGAAGAAATGGCTGTCGAAGTTATTGAAGAAGCAACGAGTGAAGAAGTGATTGAACCTAGCGAGGCAGATGTCGTTGCTACCCCAGACACAACGGAGCAACCGAAAATACAACTTTTCAGCACCTTTGCCACTACTTCTACAACCACTGCTAAGACCCCATTGGGAACAGAATACCACTATGTTCGTTCTGGTGAGACGTTAAAGCTGATTGCTCAAGAATACGGGGTTACAGTTGATAAGCTGGTACTATGGAATGATATCAAGAATACCAATCTTATTTCTGTAGGACAGATTCTATCTGTAAATGGGTTCAACAATTATTCAAATATAGATAAGGAAACACGTACTTTTGCCAACACTGAGGAATTTATATCCTTTCTTGCTCCAGGTGCTCAAAAAGCTGCCACCGAAAATAATATTTATGCCTCAGTGATAATTGCACAAGCAATTCATGAATCAGGACATGGGAAAAGTGCGTTAGCAGTATCTGGAAATAATTTATTTGGTATTAAAGGTTCCTACAATGGGAACACAATTAATATGTTGACATGGGAAGACGATGGATTCGGTAATGCTTATTGGATTGTGCAACCATTCCGCCTCTATCCATCTTATGCAGAATCACTTCTTGATAATGCAGATAAGATCCGAAATGGTGTAAGTTGGGATCCTAGCTACTATCGTGGAGCTTGGGTTGAAAATACTGCTTCCCATCTCGATGCAACGGAGTGGCTGACAGGCCGTTACGCAACCGATACAAAGTACAACTTAAAAGTTAATGATACGATTGACTATTACAGTCTGACAAAGTATGATACCCACGTCAAGATCACGAATCCAATCACAAGCCAACAGAATTTAGAACGTCGAGGCATTTTAACCGGATCAGGTTATACAATATTTGAACAACCAAAAGGGTCCGCAAATAGCACAATCAACTATAGTACGAATAGTTATCTTAATCAGGAAGTAACCATAAATAAAGAAAAAATCAACGATTTAGGAACTTGGTGGCATATTTCCGTAAATGGCAAAGCTCTAGGATACGTTCTTAAACAAGCTGTTTCAGATGCCAATTATGTGATACACAGTAATACACCTACAAACTATGGAGCAACTATTAAATATGATTGGTCCATCAATACGCTTCCGTATGGTGTCGAAGGATTTGAAAAAGTGGCTACTGGGAGTGCTTATTACGACAAGGAATTGGTGGTTGTTCGAGAAGCAAAAACGGATAAAGGAACCTATGGCCTTATCAACTTAAAAGGTAAAGACATTGGCTGGATTGATACGGGTGCCTTGGATGAACTTAGAGTATTATCGACTAAAAAAGTTGATTATTATGCCGTTGTCGCAAAGCCATGGTCCATCAATACGCAACCATGGGGGACAAGAGGATATGTAACGATTGCAAATGATCAGTCATACTTAAACCGTGGTGTGAGAGTGATTGAAGAGAAAACTACCCAACGTTCAACATATGGATTAATTCAGTTGGACGGAGTGAATATTGGATGGATTGATTTAGGGGCTTTATCCCAAGGTGCCCAGATTATTTCCTCAGTAAACGTGAGTTATGCAGCAGATTTAAAGATAGCCACTCCAATATATTCTAAACCTGCTGGTCTTTCAGATGCGACTGAAATTGGAAATACAAAATCTTACCTAAACAAAACAGTCACTGCTGATTTGGAACAAGCTACATCAAGCGACACTTTTGTACGGATATCCTTGAATGGAAAAGAATTAGGTTTTGTAAAAAAATCTGATTTAAGCATCCATAATGTCTTGGAAACAAAATCAGTCAATTATGACGCAAAAATAGTTAAATCCTGGTCTATCAATACCCAGCCTTGGGGGACTCCAAATTATACCTTAGTGGATTCTGGTTCCAATTACATATGGAAAAATGCGAAAGTAACTTTGGAAAAAGTTACATCTAGAAGTACATATGCCTATATCGAAGTTGGAGGTAAAGGAATTGGCTGGATTGATAAAGGTGCTTTATCTGCCTATAACAGTGTACTAGCGACAAACAATGTTAATTATGTTGCCAAAGTCATTCACCCTTGGTCCATCAATACCCAACCTTGGGGTACATTGGGAGCGACTGAGATAACGAGTGCAAAAGGATACATAGGAAAAAATATTGACGTCATCCAAGAAAAAGTCACTGAAAAATCTTCTTACGCGCTAATTAAGCTAGATGGAAAAGAACTGGGTTGGATTGATGTTACGGGTATTGAAAAATTAGCAGTATCCTCCTCAACGCCGGTAGATTATGAAGCCAAAGTTTCTAAAGCCTGGTCCATCAATACCCAACCATGGGGGACCGAAGGATATCAGTTGGTTGATGATGGGAGCTCATACTTAGGAAAAACCGTGCGCGTTGTTGAAGAACAGACTACTCAACGAAGTACCTATGCTTTGCTACAGACAAACGGCATCAATATTGGCTGGATTGACAAAGGAGCGCTTTCTTCTTTTTACACAGTTCGCTCAACCAAGGATACGAGCTACTTGGCTGAAGTAATCCATCCTTGGTCAATTAATTCAGCGCCATGGGGGACTGCCGGTGCAACACAAGTCGCGAATGGAAGAAATTATATTGGTAAGATGGTTGAAGTCATCCAGGAAAAAACAACCGATAAATCCACATATGCCTTGATTGTCGTAGATGGTAAGGAGGTCGGTTGGATTGACAAGACAGGGATTGACCAATTGCGTGTGACTTATGAACGCGATATCCGTTATGCTGCAACAGTGACGAAATCATGGTCCATCAATACGGCCGCGTGGGGAACTGCGGGTTCCGAAGTTGTGGATAACCAAGGTACGTATGTTGGACAGGACTTTGAAATTCAAAAAGAAGTCATGACTCAAAAAGCGGTGTATGCAAAACTCCAAATTGGAGATAACGTATTGGGCTGGATCGATACTACGGGTATATCTCGTTATGTTGTATTGAGTACACGAAATGTAGACTATAATGCAAAAGTTGCGTTACCGTGGTCAATCAATACACAACCGTGGGGAACACTGCAGTACCAACCTATTGATAACTACACTTCATACGTAGGTAAGGACGTAAGGGTTATTCAAGAAAAAACAACACGAAAAGGAAGCTATGGATTGATTCAAATTGATGGTAAGAACATCGGTTGGATCGATACAGGAGCATTAAGTAAGTAATCAAGTTGCAACTATAAGGACTCGAACGATGTCGTTCGAGTCCTTATTATGTCATTGAAAAAATTAATGTTTGATTGTAAAATAAATGTAAAATTTTGGTGGTGGAAATAATCCGAACAAAATATTCAAATGTGAGAAAAATTTTTATTTCATTGTTTACCTCTGGGGTATTTGGAGCTGCTGTATCATTTTTTGTAGTGTTTATTCTTCAATATTTTCACTTCGGAAATAATTTTGAACAGGTTTCTGTTTTTATTAAAGAAAACACTAAGCTCTCCATGTTGGGTATCCTATTAGTCTTCATCATTTTTACTTGGCTAGGGTTAATTTTTAGATCTAGTGTGATAGCAGGATTTTTATTAATTGTTTTTGCATCAGTTGCTGGATTTGCTTCTAGTCAAAAACAGCAACTTCGAGGAGAACCCTTGTATCCTTCAGATATAGTATTTTTAAAAGATGCAACTTTTTTTCTTGACGTTGTAGACAAGCGGTTGTTACTGATACTTATTTTCGTCTTGCTTTTTACGATAGTTTCGATAGGATTTTATTTATTTAAAAGAAAGAGAAGCAGCACTCCGCGACCTTTGTTGCGTTTCGTAGGAATTTTAGGAACGAGTTTGCTTCTTTTCCAAGTTTATAATTTCAATCAACCCGGAAATAAAGTAAAGGCTATTTTTAATAATTATGTATCCTGGATTTCTTATAGTCAAAGTGATAATTATACAAAAAACGGTGTTGTTGCTGGGCTGCTTTACAATCTGAAGGCACCGGCCCTAGACAAACCATTGGGTTACAGCCAAGAAAGAATAGAGGAAATATATAATAAATATTCAAAAGAAGCGGATTTGGTTAATGAAAATAGGGTTGGCCTTTTGGAAGATGTAAATATCATCTACATTATGAATGAAACATTCGCGGATATTCATCGCCTGGAAGGCATCACTATTGATGGTGGGGACTCGTTAGAACTGTATCGTGATTTACCAGGACAACACGGATATGCTTTATCACAAGTGTATGGTGGGGGAACAGCGAATGTCGAATTTGAGGCCCTTACAGGTATTCCCCAAGAGCCATTAAATGGTAACATTTCGATTCCCTATATTCACTTAAGTCAACAGATAGGTCAATTACCGTCTATTACCGATTTTTTAATCGAAAGTCATCAATTAACTGCCATCCATCCGCATAACTCTACTATGTATAAGCGTTATGATAATTATAATGCAATGGGCTTTGATGAATTGATTTTTAAAGATGATATGTCCTATTCTGAAACGATTGATCGTAGTCCATATATTTCAGACCAATCATCTTATGATGAACTGATGGGGGTAATGACTGAGTCTGAAAAAAGAGATTTTATTCACCTTGTCACGATGCAAAATCATATGGCTTATACAGATAAATACGATAATGTTCAGTTTCAAGTTGATGGTACAGAAGATAATGAAGAAGTTCGTCATTATTTGAAAGGTATGTCATACAGTGATATTGCCGTTGCCGATTTGATAGACAAATTAGAAAACTTCGACGAGAAAGTGTTGCTAATTTTCTGGGGCGACCATTTGCCATCTTTGTTCAATGAGGACGTTAAGGCTTTGAATGGCTATCGTTCTATGCATGAGACCCCTCTGCTCATATATTCAAATTTTTCAGAAATATCAGATAATTTGGGGACTATCAGCCCATTTTATTTTATCAATAATGTGCTTCGCATTACTGATACAAAAATTACACCATATGTAGCATTATTGCAAAGATTGGAAAAGGCTTTACCGGCTTTTGAAAAAAACTTCTATTTGGAGAGAGAAACAGGGATAAAGAATACCAGAAAAGAATTAAAACAATCAACGCAAGTTTTATTAAACGAATTAGATTTGATATTGTACGATATAACGACCGGAAAGAATCACAGCAAAAAATTAGGATTTTACTAAAAATCAGTTTTACTTTTATAATAGAAATCTAGACGTAAGTGCGTAAGCATGCTTAGAGGAAGGGAATCTCCGTGATGGTTGAGATTCCCTTTTTTCATGTATAATAGATAACAAAAGAGCGAATTGTTTAGGAGCTGATTGGCTTGCAGAAAGATTTGATTTCCATCATCATTCCCTGTTTCAATGAGGAAGAGATGATTCCTTTATTTTACGACAAAATGAGTGGCATCATGGGAGCTACACATATGGTTGATTTTGAGTTGATTTTCGTGAATGATGGTTCAAAAGACCGGACGTTGGAAGGTTTGCGTGTTTTAACAGAGCGAGACTCGCGCGTTCGTTACCTATCATTTTCCCGAAATTTCGGTAAGGAAGCGGCTATGTATGCTGGATTAAAATATGCCAAAGGTGATTTTGTTGCAGTCATGGATGTAGATTTGCAGGATCCCCCGGAGTTGCTACCAGCTATGTATCGGATATTAAAAAATGAAAATTATGATTGCGTGGGAACAAAAAGGGTCGATCGACAAGGGGAGCCAAAGATTCGATCTTTTTTTGCGAAACTATTCTACAAAGTAATTAATCATATTTCGGATAACCACATCGTAGATGGTGCTCGGGATTACCGTTTGATGACGCGGCGGATGGTGGATGCAGTTCTAGAGATGACGGAGTACAATCGCTTTTCTAAGGGGATTTTTACCTGGGTCGGTTTCGAGACGAAGTACCTCGAATACAGCAATGTTGAGCGCCCAGCTGGGAAGACATCGTGGTCGTTTTGGGGCTTGTTCAAGTATTCGATTGACGGGATTGTAGCCTTTTCCGAGGCACCGTTGGATATCGCATCGGTGGTCGGATTTGTGACATTTGTGGTGGCCTTGTTGATGGCGGTGTTTTTCACAATCCGTACCCTAATTTTCGGGAACCCGACTTCGGGATGGACTTCCTTGGTCGTAATTGTCCTGGCGCTGGGCGGAATCCAATTGTTGTCGTTGGGGATACTTGGAAAGTATATCGGCAAAACGTTCTTGGAAACCAAGCGTCGCCCCCTTTATATTCTAAAAGAGACGGATGAGGAATTGAAACGCGATGAATAGACTTTTGAGTCAGCTGATGAAATTTGGCATTGTAGGCGTAGTCGCAACGGTAATAGACTTTGCCGTTTTAACAATTTTGACGGAGTTTTTTGGCGTTCATTATCTGACATCCGCCGCTATTGGGTTTATCGTTTCAACCCTATTCAATTACTTCGCAAGTATGCGTTATGTTTTTAACAGCCGGTTTGGAGCAAATGAAAAACACAAAGAATTAATGATATTCGTGGTATTGTCAGTAGTTGGGCTAGGTCTGAACCAGTTATTCATGTGGCTGTTTGTCGAAATAGCAGGGATTTTCTATATTTTATCGAAAGTTTTTGCCACGATGTTGGTCATGGGATGGAATTTTATATCAAGGAAAATTTGGATAGAATAGTTACGAAATACGGCGATCCCATAAATAATTAGAGAAAAACAACAGAAAATGATTCTGTTGTTTTTTTTTGAGAAAACATCCAAAAATGAACTTGTTTAAATTTGATCGGTATACTATTATTAATTAAGATAACTTTTATATACATATTGATTTATTTTCTTTAAAAATATTTCGCGATTATTTTTTTGAAATGGGGATGTCAGATGGAGAAAAAGCACGTGTACAGTATTCGGAAGTTAAAAACAGGTGTCTCGAGTGTTGCTATAGCGGCTGTTATGTTTGGTGTGAATGTTTCACAAGCGAGTGCAGTTGAATTACATGACAATACGTCTGTGGAAGAAACGCCAATAGGAGACCAGGTAATAAACGAAGAAAATGAAATTAGTGAAGAAACGACTGTGATTAATGATAGCGTTTCACAGGTTTTGCCAGTTATCGAGAGTGAGTTAACGCATGAGGTAATTGAAGACACATCATTGCAAACTGAGAGCCAGACATTGGAAGTAGAGGAAGAAATTACGGATAATGGTTTAGAAAATACTGAACGTGTCCATGAGATAGTCATCGATGCGGATATTCAAACACCATCATTAGTTGAAGAACCTTTTCAAGCTAATTTTGTGGACGATGTTTCAGGACCTGTTTTTAAGTCGGTAACACTCGACCAGACAGAATATCAGCGGGGGGATACCATAGAGGTAACGGTTGTCCTGGAGGATGAGAGTGATATCGAATCAGTATCTTTGTGGTTTGAATCCAACACTACTGATGAGTGGGGAAATCCACAATGGGCAAGTGTGTGGGTAAGCGGGTTTGAACATAATGCCGATGGAGACTACGTGGGTGTAGGATCAATGCGCATTCATGAGGCTGACAGTATGGATTTCGAAAATACGTGTTCCTATCGGTTATCAGGCGGGATGGCATATGATATTTATCTGAATTCTACGGATTTGGACAGTACATTGTTCAACAACGAGCTGACACTATATGGCGTGCCCGACGTGGCTGGTCCAGATATACTTGAAATCACAACTGATAAGGAGAACTATAAACCTGGCGAGAAGGTTGAAGTGACGGTCGTTGCAGCGTACGAGAACGGTGTAGAAAGCATTTCACTGTACTTTGAGGATGAACTGGAAGGATCAAATCGTAGCTTCAATTTGTGGTTGGATCATTTTGAACTGAATGAGCAGGGGAATTATGTTGCCAATGATGTGATTGAAATTCCTTGGAACACAGTTGATAACTCCTATAAACTAAAAAGTTACTATGCAACGGATTCTAAAGGCAATTATGTAGATCATGAATCGGGGAATATACCTGATATTGCTTTCAATGTAGTTGAAACGGGCGTAGACGATTTTGCAGGTCCCGTGGTTAAGGAGATTTCATTTGATAAAGAAACATACAAACGCGGGGAAGAAATAGCGGTTACGGTAGTCGTTACAGAAGAGAGTGACATGGATTATGTATCTCTTGATTTCCAAACGAATGAAACCGATGAATGGGGAAACCAGCAATACGAAAATGTTTCGATTTATGACTTCGCTTTGAACGAAAACGGTGACTACGTGGGTGTTGGAAAATTCCGTATCTTTGATAGTAATAAAGAGAACTACCATGAAGAAACGATTTACAGCCTTTCATATGGATACACATACGATATTTACGGGAACAGAACTGAAATCCCGGCGGATGCATTCCCCCAAACTGTTACATTATACGGCGAACCAGATGTTGAGAGTCCAGAAATCATTTCCATTAAAACCGATAAAGAAAACTATCAACCCGGCGAAAGAGCTGCTTTTACAGTAGAAGTCGCGGATCAAAGTGCAGTCGCTTACTTATCCCTGGAATTCCAAGGGGAGTTTGGTAGTTCAAATAGGACACTCACTGTTTCTTTTGATAACTTTGAAAAGATGGATTCCGGAAACTATGTCGGCCAAGCTATGCTGGATTTGCCATACTATACTGTGGATAATACCTACCGAATCGTGAATATATATGGATACGATGAATTTAATAACTATATTTATTCCGATCCTATGTCACATGCAAAATTTATCCAGGATTTCACTTTCGATATCGTCGAATCCGGTGTTACCGACCATGAGGGACCGGTTATAAAGTCTATCTCATTCAACAAGGATACCTACAAACGCGGGGAAGAAATCGAGGTCACGGTTGTTGCTACGGATGACAATGATGTTGAATATATATCTTTAGACTTTATGAATGATTCCGTTGATAGGTGGGGAAATGCATTATGGAAAAGTGTATCTGTCTCTGATTTTGAAAAGAATGAGCTAGGGGAATATGTAGTCAAGGGCACATTTCGGATTACGGAACAGTACGAAGGCAATTTCGAAATAGAATCAACTTATCAAATAGCTTCTGGTTCCATTTATGATATCTATGGGAATACGACTAACATCGATGTGAATATCTTTGATAATCAAATCACCGTCTATGGCACGCCTGATATGGTTGGTCCGGAAATCATTAGTATCACGACGGACAAGGAAAATTACAAACCAGGTGAGACAATTGCGGTCAACGTTCTAGTAGCAGATGAGACCGGCATAGACTACCTGTCGTTGAAGTTCGAAGATGAAATGGAAGAGTCAAATCGAAGCTTCTATCTGTCAGTGGATACCTTTGAAAAAGATGCGGACGGGAATTATATTGGTAAAGGGACTATGATAGTGCCGCTGTATACAATCGATAATACCTATCGACTTACAGAATTTTATGCTTATGATTCCGCTGGAAACAGCACAAATTCCGATTCAGGTGTTGTCACAATGCCGGTTGTTTCCTTCAATGTCGTGGATACGGGCACAACAGATTTAGAAAGCCCAGTCGTCAAGGTTGTTTCGACCAGTAAGGACACCTATATGCGCGGGGAAGAAGTTGCGGTCACCGTTGTTGTTACGGATGAGAGTGAAATTGAGAGATTGGAGCTTATATTTGAATCGGACGTACTGACCGAATGGGGCTATCCAGAATACGCTGGTGTCTGGATTCATGACTTTTCATTAAATGAGAACGGCGAATATGAAGGTACAGGCACGTTCAAGGTGTATGAGGAAAATATGACCTATTATTTATCTCAGAGTCAGGCGACAGACATCTATGGTAATGCCACCACAATAAGTTATGAACCATCATTTGCTTCATTCAATATGACAGAAAATCCTGATAAGACCGGTCCGGAATTGCTGACCATTATCCCAGAAAAAGCAGACTATAAGGCGCGTGAGGAGATAATTCTGACTATAAAAGTTTCCGATGAAAGCCCAGTTGACCGTGGCTATGTATACATCAATGAAAAAGGTAAGAACGAAGTATTTATGCAACAGGCATATATTTATGACTTTGTTTTGAATGAAAAGGGTGAATACGAAGGATTAGCTAGGTTCCGACTGGATGCTGCTGATAATGCTTATGAGGTCTATGGCTTGGAATTGTATGATACGTATGGTAACCATTCTTATATTGATGTGAAGGATGCTGCTGTTACCTTTAATGTTTCAGAAAATTCGGATGTCGAAGCCCCAACCTTATTGGATGTAAGCTTGGACAAAAAGTCATATAGGCCAGGAGATACAATCCAAGTCCAGATTGAGGCGTATGATGAAGGCGGTGTTAGTGGAGCTTTTGTCTTATTTACTAGCACAAATACGGATCATGCCTGGGGGAATGGAATGGTCGTATGGGTTGATAATTTCGTGAAGGCCGATGAATCAGGCTCGTATGTGGGGACTGCATATATTGATATACCAGCCGATATGGAGGAAGGGATGCATTCTCTTTACGCAGTCCAGATTTCTGACATATATGATAACTATCATGAATATACCAATAACGACCTTCCGATAGACTTGAATTTTTTCATATCTGATAATCCAGAGTATGAAGGGCGACCTGACTTAAGTGATGAAGATTTTCCATTAGGTAGTATCTATGTCGCGAATCTTGAGCTTGCTTTCGGTTCTAAACAAGCGGGTGGGGAAAATGGCATTATTGAGGTTGGTAATACATTACGGATATCTGCAACCATACCTGTCGGTAAAGAATATCATGCCGATCCGACCTTGGAATTTAATCAAATGGTCACAATTAAAGAAGGGAAAGAAGGCTCCTTCTTACATGTATTAAGTTACGCTGTCAATCAAGAAACCGGGGAATTGGGTGAAATAATAGGTGGTAAAGGTGGATCAGAAACACCAATAAATAGTGAAATTTCTGTCGGGAACATCAAGAGAACGTCGGAAATCCTGCCTTTCCAAATCGAATACATTTATGACGATGCGTTGTCGCCTGGAGAAGAAGTGGTTGTCAGCGAAGGTAAAGATGGGTTTGCAGAGATTACAACTGTTTATGAAGTACATCAAGGAACTGGAGAGATGATTAATCCCGACATTACGAGAAAAGAAACAGCTGCTATTAACAGAGTCATCAGAATCGGTCCTTCTGTGACGGAAGTTAAAACTGAAACGAGCACGCAAATTGTCACCTTTGAAGTGGAATATCGAGAAAACCCGAACTTGGACAAAGGGATGGAAAATGTCTTGGTTGAAGGTGTAGAAGGTATTCGAACGATTGTAGAAGATGTGACATATGTGGATGGTGTTGAAACAGCACGGGTTGAATCAGCTAATACAATTACGACAGCGCCGATTAACAAAGTGATTGAACGTGGCACCCGAGAAGTCGTTTACGAAGAAAAAACACGCGATGAAGTTGTCTCTTTTGAAACTGTTCGTAAGCAGAATCCTGATTTGCTTGCTGGCACCGAATATGTCTCCCAAGAAGGTGCCGACGGGGTGCGTGTCGTCGTTGAGAAAGTGACTTCCATAAATGGCATCGAAACAGATCGTCAAGTCATCTCAAATAATGTGACGACTTTACCTACTGATAAAATTATTCAGGTTGGTACGAAAGCTTTGGCAATCGAGAATACCGCAAAAATTGTTAAAACAGAGACTAGAACGGAAAGTGTGGTCTTTGAAACCGAATATCGCACTAACGCAGAATTGGAAAAGGGAACCGAAGTAGTAGTAAGACTTGGTGTCGATGGGGTGCGTACAATTGTTGAAGAGATTACGTGGCTAGCTGGTGTTGCAATAGAAAGCTTAGAAATATCCAACACGATTACGTCTCAACCGGTTAATAAAGTGATTGAGCGCGGTACCAAAGAAGTCGTTTTCGCAGAAGAGACCAGCAACGAAGCAATTCCATTTGAAGTTGTGCGTGTTAATAACTCAGATTTGCTGATAGGCACTGAACAAATGTCTCAGGAAGGTAAAGAAGGTATTCGTACAATTATTGAAAGAACGACCTATGTAAATGGCATCGAAACAGACCGTCAAGTCATCTCAAATAATGTGACGACTTTACCTACTGATAAAATTATTCAGGTTGGAGTCAAAGCTGCTGCAGTCATCAAAACAAAAGGTGACGCTGAAATATCTTCGGTACCAGTTACAAGGGACAACCAAAGAGACACTAAAGTTAAATCACCAATTAAAACGCCAATAATGGCTGTGATAGATCAAGGTATTGGCACAACAACCCACACGAACAGTTCTAACGAAGGATTGGGAGTAGTGGTGAGTTTTACCGACAACGACAACTCTATCACACAGCGAGTCACGAGTGTAGATGAAAAAATTGCAGAGACAGCCGAGACTGTAGCAGTGAATAAAGTTACGGCATCTGAAATATCGAAACCTAAACAAAAAACAAAGGTTAAAACAACTGAAGACTCAAATGAATCTTCAGAAGAAGATGTAAACGAAACGATTATCGAAGTTGCTGCTGTAACTTCGAATGAAGAACAGAGCAATAGTCCTGTAATAAAAATAATTGCTTTGGTACTGGCTCTTGTTAGTGGGGCAATCATTATTGTGCGAAAAAAGTTAAGCAATAAAAAATAATTAAACTGAATCGTATCACCTAAAAGCCGGCCTCCTTTTTGGAAGCCGGCTTTTGTGATGTTATACTGGAAATGAGGGAGGTGGGTGGATGAAGCGGGTATTGGTTGTCGTAGATGATGATAGTATGCTGGAAGACTTGGCTGAATTTGAGGTTGCTGTTTCAGCTGATGGTTTCGCTTATTTTATGTCTTTAAAAAATCGTCAGGATTACCTGGGCGTTGTGACGGTAGATGTTGCGAAACAATATACTGTTTCGGATGTCAAAGTAATGGTTGAAGCGTTGCAAGCTGATCCCTCAAAGATTTATCTGGGTTATCAACCTGATCAATCAATCGGGCGCCGCACCTTCAGCATGACTTTTTGGTTCATCCACAGCCGGCGTATACACGATGCACGGAGTGGACTTCTGGCCTTTCCAACTGAAATATTGGAAGGGTTAAAACGCCATGATTACGCACTTCATGTCTTGATTTCGGCAGTGCGCAATAAGTCAGAAATAGAAGAAATTCATTTGGAGTCGAGTTTGGGAGCTTCCAGGAGTCGCTCAACTTGGCGCGATTTATTTGTTCTTTTCCAGACTTTTTTCAAATATCTGATGTCTTCTTTCTCATCATTTTTGGTTGATATTGGTTTGTTCCAGTTGATGATTTTTTTATTGGGTCATTTAGATAGTGACTTGCGGATTTTATTAGCGACGGTTGTTTCCCGGGTGGTATCGTCAGTGGTTAATTATTCAATCAACAAATATCTCGTTTTCCAAAACCAGGACAGCCACCGGATGCCGGCCCTGAAGTATTTTGGGTTGGTGTTGGCCGAAATGCTGACTTCCGCTTTCTTGGTAGCGGTACTTTATCGTTTGACGGGCTTCCCGGAAACACCAATTAAATTATTGGTGGATTTGGTTTTATTCTTCACGGGTTATATCATCGAGAAAGTCTTTATTTTCGAAAAAAACAAATAAGTCCATTCGATTGCCAAAATGCTCTTTTTTGAGAATTTTGGCTTTTTTTATTACTTTTTGGTGACAAAAGAGGTTTTTAGTTGAGTTTAAAGGGTTCTATCCTTTATTATGCTTGGGTAGAAGGGTTGATAATATGAATAAAAATAAACGAATCGAAATATTCGATGGCATGCGCGGGCTGGCGGCAATTGTAGTATTGATATTTCACATTATTAATTGGACCCCAGCAGGCTATGCAGCCGGTAAGTTTGAATTTATTAATGAAGGTTGGCGCTGGTTCACGACCAGTCCGCTAAAAATATTATGGGCGGGAAATGAAGCGGTCGTGGTGTTTTATTTGATCGCTGGCTTCGTGATTGCCAAGCCTTATATCGAAGGGCGTGATGTCCGTTTCGGGAGCTTTGTCGAGAAGCGGTTCACGCGGTTGGTGTTGCCGTATTGGGCGATTTTGTTGGTGACATTTGGTTTGATTGTGTTGTTCGGTCATCTGAAAGACTCCATTTCCTTGAGTGGTTCTTTTAATGTCAAATGGAGTGAAGTTCCCGAAGTGGGACCGCAATTGTTAATGATGGAACACGATCTGGATACGTCGGCAGGCGCCTTTTGGAGTATCATCCTGGAATGGTGGGTGGCATTGGTCATTCCTTTTGTGGGTGTCGCCTTAAGGAAATTCCCAACCGGGGATGTGGTGGCGGTAAGCTTGGCAGTGAGCTGGGTTTTCATGAACTTCGCAGGAACGCTCGGTCGGGCGGCTTTTTACTTCCTGTTCTTCTTGGTAGGGGCTGTTTTGGCGAAACATCTGGATCAGGTTCGGACGTTTTATCGTGATCGGAAATGGGTATTGGCGAGTGCCTTGATTTTGGTGCCGTTCCAGTGGATTGTTGGTGATAGTATTGACCGCCGTACCGCTTTGTTGTTTACGGCAGCCGGTTTGGTTTTGGTAACGGTGGCCATCATTGAATCGCCATTTTGGACGCGCGTCTTTAAGTCGCCGTTGTTGTTGTTCTTGGGCCGGATTTCATTTAGTTTGTATTTGACGCATACCACTTCGATTGTGTTGTTTGTGACATTGGCTGGGCAAGTGATGGAGCCGTTGACGGCGTTACTGGTTTCGCCGGTTTTTGCAATTGGAATGGCGGTTCTTTGGTACCGCTATGTGGAAAATGGTGTATTGGCCGGGGTGACATTGCCACGGTTGGGACAACGCGTAATGGGGAAGTGAGGACTCTAAAGTGAGTTTCTCGCTTCTTTTTTTTCCAAAAAAATGGTTTTCGGGTTTTTTTGCTTATATATACATGAGGTGATAAATATGCTGTTGAAAGCTCGGAAAAAGCCGGTTGAGATGGAAGTGTTGGAAAGTTTGGAGGGAAGGGTGAGGTTGGCGCCGGATCTGGAGCGACAGCTTAGTTTTATGCGGACGGGTTTTGGTGGGGAAGTGGGGCTGGATGTTGAATTGGCCGGCTTGGATGATTGTGTGGTGCGGATTGGTGATTTTGTGCTGGCCGGGAATCAGGTGTGCCAGATCGATACGGTGTTGGTGAGTGCGGGTGGGATTTATTTGCTGGACGTCAAGAATTGGAGTGGGCGGCATACGGTCGGGGCTGGCGGGTTCGAGGGGTTGGTGAATGATCCGCTGGACCAGTTGAAACGGGCTGGGCGGTTATTTGGCCGGATGTTGGAGCGGGAGCGGATTTCGTTGCCGGTTGAAACGCGGCTGGTGTTTGTGAATCCGGGTATGACGCTTTATGGGGTGCAGGCGGAGATGCCGATTGTATTGCCGCAGCAGATTCCGGAGTATTTGGCCGGGGTAAGGCGGGCGGCGGGCGTGTTGACGGAGTGGGAGGAACGGGCGGCGCAGCGGATTGTGGCGTGTCACTCGGATGAGAATCCGTACCGGCTGAAGGTGGCATATACGTGGGATGAGGTTGGGAAGGGGATGCTATGTGCCGGGTGTCGGCGCGTGATGGTGGAGAAGAGCCATAAGTATGTGGTGTGCGGGAAGTGTGGGATGGTTGAGGCCAAAGGGGATGCTTTGAAGCGGACGAAGCGGGAATTGGACATATTATTTCCCGGGTGTGTGCCGGAAGTGGACCGGTTGTATCGGTTTTGCGGGGGGATGGTTTCGAAAAGGGGTATTTTCAAAGCGCTTCGGAACTAGAGCGGGGAAAAATGAGTTCTAGTTCCGAGATGGCGGTTGAAGTCGGAACTAGAAGCACAATTAAATCGTTTAAGTTCCGAGCAAAGAGGCAAAGTCGGAACTAGACTGAGAAAAAAATAAATCTAGTTCCGACCTAAATGTTACCGCTCCCAAATTCAGACAAAATACTTGTTCTAATCGGGCAATTTGATAGACTTAACGGGAGAGAGTTTATGAGGGGGTTTTATATAAATGGAAACAGCAGCATTATATCATCGTCCTGAGAGTGAATACTGTTATATTTATTCGCCGGGGCATGTACACGTTCGGCTGCGGACAAAAAAGGATGATGTGGCGAAAGTCGGCTTCATCAAGGGTGACCCGTTTATTTTACATTTGAACAAATGGTATGAGGAAGAGTTGGAGATGGAGAAGATTGCTTCGACTGACCTGCATGACTATTGGATGATTGATACCGATGAATACGTGAAGCGGATGGCATATGCGTTCCACGTGTATGGTTCGGATGGTTCGGACGTTATTTACAATGACCGCGGGGTGTACCCGTACATCACGGAATCATTGGAAAATTCGGGCTTGTATTTCCGCCTGCCGTATTTCCATGAGAGCGATCGCTTCAAGGCGCCGGAGTGGGTGAAAAAGACGGTGTGGTACCAAATTTTCCCGGAACGGTTCAAGAATGGAGATCCGAAAAATGACCCGGAGAATGTATTGGAGTGGGACAGTCGTGATGTATTGACGACGACTGATTTCTACGGTGGTGATATTCAGGGAATCATGGATGGCTTGGACTACTTGGAAGATTTGGGAATCAATGGCTTGTATTTGACGCCGATTTTCCGGGCACCAAGTAACCATAAGTATGATACGACCGACTACTATGAAATTGATCCGAATTTCGGGGACAAGGCGTTGTTCCGTGAGTTTGTGGAAGAAGCCCACAGACGCGGCATGCGCGTGATGTTGGATGCGGTGTTTAACCATATCGGGGCGGAATCGACGCAGTGGCGTGATGTGGCTGAGTATCAGGAAAAGTCGCGCTATAAGGATTGGTTCTTTATCAAGGAGTTCCCCGTGCCAAGTGCAGAGGAAATCCGTAATTTTCCGCCTGAGACGATTGAACATGTGGAAGATTTGCCGTATGAAACGTATGCCTATGTGCCGATGATGCCGAAAATAAATACCCATAATCCGGAAGTGCAGGAGTATTTGTTGAACATTGCGACTTACTGGATCAAGGAATTCGATATTGACGGCTGGCGTCTGGATGTGGCGAACGAGGTGGACCACGCATTTTGGCGCAAGTTTAACGATGCTTGTTTGTCCATCAAACCTGATTTATATATTTTGGGTGAAATTTGGACGTCTTCCCGTTCTTG
Source organism: Jeotgalibaca sp. A122 (assembly GCF_052266715.1). Taxonomy (NCBI): domain Bacteria; kingdom Bacillati; phylum Bacillota; class Bacilli; order Lactobacillales; family Carnobacteriaceae; genus Jeotgalibaca; species Jeotgalibaca sp. A122. The sequence goes on from NZ_JBQPRB010000003.1 coordinate 272,010, forward strand.
GCTGGACGGCGAACAATTCCACGGGGTTATGAACTATTCCTTGGTGGGGAACATCATTGACTACTTTGTTGGCAAAGAAATCCCGACGCGGAAAATGGCGAACGTCTTGAATGAGCAATTGATGCAATACCGGAAACAAACACAGGAAACGATGTTCAACATGCTGGATTCCCATGATGTACCGCGGATTTTGACGATGGCAAATGGGGACATTGATTTAGTGAAAGCGACGTTGACGTTCATGTTCATGATGCACGGCACGCCGTGTATTTATTACGGAACGGAAGTCGGCATGATGGGCGGCGCCGATCCACAAAACCGTCGTTGCATGGTTTGGGATGAGGAGCAACAAGACCGGGTGATGTATGAGTTTACGAAGGAACTGATTGCCTTCCGCAAGGATTACCAACCTTTGCTGTCTTATGGCTTTTTGAAATGGGAACTGATTTTGGATGAAGAGAAAATCGTCGGCGTGAAACGTCACATGGGTGATGAAGCTTTGATCGGTTATTTCAATCAAGGCTGGAAAGATTTCACGATTGATAAAGATCCCAATACAGAAGTTGTCTTTGGACGACGCAATACTGAAACGGATGAAACGTCCATTTTGGAGCCGAACGGATTCAGTATTCATTTGGTGCGTAAATAAACAGGATGGTCAGGATTTAGGTCCTGGCCGTTTTTTGTTATACTTGATTTGAGAGGGGGCTTTTTGATGCTGGTCGAGTTGGTAGTTGAAAATTTCTATTCTTTCCGGGATGAAGAAACATTATCGTTGATGGGGACACGGATTGCGGAACACCCTGGGACGGTTTTGGAAACGGATATTTTTCCAGTCAATAAAGTGAGTGCCTTATACGGTGCGAATGCAAGCGGCAAGAGTAATTTGTTGCGGGCGATGGCTTTGATCCGGGAAGGTTTATTTGTGAAAAAGGGCCAAGAGCAGCGCTGGTTGCAAAAGATTAAGCCATTCCATCTGGATGCGGCTTCCGAACAGCAAGAAACGCTACTGGAAACGAGTTTCTTGATTGAAGAGCAACTGTATCGGTATGGCTTTTTTGTGAACCGGACGGAAATTACCGAAGAGTATTTGTTTTTGGAAAAAAATGGGAATGACCCAGAAGTTATTTTTCACCGGACGAAAGACGGCATCGAAAGCCCGTGGTGTGCAGATGAGATATTGCCACAACGATTGATGTTGGCGGATTGCATTGGCAATCACCCAGAAATGATGAAATGGTTTAAGGATATGCGGATTTTGATGCGGTCGCTGGATGCGAGTTTTTCGATTTCGATGGCGAAGTTGCATTTGAGAAAGTACAAACATAATTTGCTGACGCTGATTCAAGTGGCGGATCCCTCAATCCGCGATATTGAAATCCGGGAAGTTCCTCACGATGACGGTCCTAGCAGTGATGAATTTTTTGTCATCAAAGAAAGAAAGCGGCTGGATGGCGAGTTTGAGCCTTATAGCGAAGGGTTTGTTTTCCAGGATGTGGAGTCGGCGGGGACGGTGAAATTGTTGGCGTTGGCCGGTCCGATTATCGAGGCGTTGGAAAATGGGAGTTTGTTGATGATCGATGAGATGGACCAGAGTTTTCATACGTTGATGACGCGGTATGTGCTGGAATTGTTCCGCGGGGAGTTTAATACCAAAGGGGCGCAGTTGGTGTTTTCGACGCATGATATTTCGAATTTGCGGAGTGAGTTGTTCCGTCGTGATCAGATTTGGTTCGTTGAAAAACGAAAGGAAGGGAATAGTGCCTTGGTTTCGTTGGTTGAATTTAAGTTTGATGAACGGGAACGGAAGAATAGTTTCGAGTTTTACCAGAATTATTTGAATGGAAAATATGGCGCGGTGCCGTTTTTGCCACCAGCAGATTGGTGGGTGAACGATGGGGAAGAAGCGTAGAAGAGAGAAAAGGCAGTACGAAAGGGAAGTTGCGACGCGGCTGCCGGAGAAGACGTTTTTGATTGTGTGCGAAGGGACGAAGACGGAGCCGAATTATTTCCGGAGTTTCCCTGTTTTGTCGGCCCGGGTGGAGATTCGCGGGACGGGGCGTAATACGTTGTCGTTGGTGCATTATGCGGAAGGCTTGCTGGAAGGGCGCGAGCACGAATTTGATGAGATTTGGATTGTATTCGACAAGGATTCGTTCTCGGCGGTTTCGTTTAATAATGCCGTCTCGTATATTGAGGCACGGTATGATGAAGGTTTTCGGGCGGCGTACAGTAATGAGGCTTTTGAATTATGGTATTTGCTGCATTTTGAGTTGATCAAGAAGCCGGTGAGTCGGTTCCAGTATGGGGCGATGTTGTCGCGGCGGATGAAGAAACCTTATAAGAAGAACATGCCAAATATGTACGGAAAATTACTGGCACGACAGGAGACGGCGATTGCGAATGCGCGGCAATTATACGGCGAGCGGTCGAATTCCCCGGCCAAGGATAATCCCTCAACGACCGTTTTTCATCTTGTGGAAGAATTAAATAAACATTTACGGTTTTAAAAAAATTGTTTTTGCAATTTTTTGCTTATATATATATGAGGTGAAAAATATGTATGTGAATGCATTTATGGGAATGGAATTTATGGAGGGAAATGTGGTGGTGCTACATTTCCTGAACAGTGAGGATTTGGCTGAGGAGTATGTCTTCGAAACCGACCGCGATGCGACTAAGTTTTATATGTCGTGTTTGGGCTTCTGCGAGGAATTAGAAGAGTTCCCACCCTTGATTCAGGAGCGCCAGTTCCGGAAATTTTTGACCAATGAGTTTGGTTTTTTGAATTATCGAATTAATATTTATTAAATGGAAGGACTGTTCTGGGTGCGTGGTGCCTGGGGTGGTCTTTTTTTGGAAAAATGGTTTATAGAACGCGTCTATAAACCATTTGGGGTGAGAAATTTAGTTGAAATGGTTTAATTAGTGGTTATTAAACCATTTGGGCGTTATTTTTTGGGGCAAATGGTCTAATTAAAAGGAATTAAACCATTTCGCGAAATTCAAAGGGCTGAAATGGTTTAATTAACCGACTTTCATTATTTGCCCGACGATAATCCTATCTGATTTCAATCCATTGAGGGATTTCAGGACAGCAACCGAGGTATTATAGCGACGACTGAGGCTCCACAACGTGTCGCCGCGAACGACGAGGTGTAATTTGTGGAGTGACTTTTCCAGATCCTTTTTAAATTGCGCCATTGAGACACCCCAACTTTTCAAGTAACCATCGGGATCGACATGATTGGTGCCACCCAAGTTTTCACTCACCCAACGATGGGTCTTGATGCCTTTTCCACTACCATTCAACGATTTGGGTAAGCCGGCTTCGTCAGCCAAATGACGGAGCAGCCAGATAAAAGCGGCATAATCTTTTTCGAAAGTAGCGCGGTCATTCGTGCGGGCCAGCTCGACTTGCGCGTAACTATAGGGGTTCGCGCGGGGACCGGCTCCCCATTGGACCAATCCCGTGCGGGCGATTTGAACAATGCGGCCGCCGCCACCAACCCAATGGGAAACGAAGGCATTTTCCCAGTTTCGTTTCATATAATTCAGTTCGTTGGCCAAACTGTTTGCCCAGACATTATTGGGATTCCCCGATTCATGGGCAATGATGTAGCGCGATTCAATCAAAGGTGTTTGGGCCATCCCAATCAGTTGTTTTTCAATATTCATTTGAAATCCTCCTTATGAAAATAGCCGGGAGATTATCCCGGCCAAACGTTTTATAAAATCTCTGTAATGGTTTTTTCGATATAGCGTGCCGAATCAACTGCGCTGTATGGGTTCACGCCTTCAATTGAGAAGACATCCAGACCGACGATTGTTGCCATGGCTGGTTGAATTTCTGCGGCGGTCAAACCTTCGGACGGGTTACGCAATGTCAGATTTTTACTTTTACCATCAGATGCTTTGAATTTCAATTCCAGGGTTAATGTTTTTTCCATGAATGATTCCTCCTAATTTTTATGATTAGCCGATGCGGTGTTTCTCAGTCACGACTGCATAGGTAGCGGGGTACGTGATCAACGTTGCGACTGCTTGCTGAAAGGAGCTGATTGTGTCAGCGGCGACATTTTCTTTCAGATTATTGAAATTCTGTTTTACCTCTTTTTCGTTTTCGAAATCGTTGAAAAATAACTCTACACTTGCTTCTTGCCATTCCTTGTTCATGTCAATTCCTCCTGCGTTTTATATTTTGTAGCGGCTACACTTATAACAACGAATTGACTCCCAAAAGTGTTACCCATTTTTCAAAAATTGCGCTTTTTCCTGAATGCCTTTGCGCCACATATGAACGGTTTTACGCGACACACCACGCTTCGTTGCGATTTCTGACATGTTCAAACCACCGATGAAACGGTCCTGGATAAAGCTTTTTTCTTTCAGGGTCAATTGATTCATCAGCGCCATGAAGACATCCATAAAGGCGACATTCTCTTCAAAAGGCTGGGTGAGTAACATTTGGAAATCATCTTCTTGGTCTTCATGATCCAGCAAGTTGCGGTCGCGCCGTTTTTGGTCGAGAAAAGCCCAACGCAGCCTTTGTCCGGCATATTTCACAAATTGATAACGGTGTTCTTCTTTTAAGGCATCAACCTCGCACGTTTTGAAAGCATCAAACAGCTTGATACAGCCGAGTTGATAATAGTCGTCGAAATCCTGGGATTTTTTGTAAATGCCCATTTTCTTCAGTTCGTTATAAATGACTCCTTCGTATTGTTCCAGTAGTGCAGTAAGTTTTTCCATATTCGTGTTGCCTCCCGGTTGAATGTGGTGAACTTACTGAGGCCTCAGTTGGGTTCGGGTAAACTATAACGGGGCAAGCAGTAGCGTGACAAAGCGCTAAATATGAAACGGGCGCGGCACTTTCAACCCCGGTACATCCAATTTGGCGTAAAATAACGGTATTTTGGAAAATATAAAACATTGTGTTGAATATCTCAAAATGATTAGGGTATAATAGTTATTAATAAGAAAGGGGAAGATTTATGGCAGTTGACTTTAACTTTCATCAGTATTTCGGGAATAAAAAGCTTGAATTTATCAATAGTTTTGAAAGCCCTTACTACTGTCCGAATCCTATGCTCACCGAGAAAATGTCGGATGGTACGTATGATTATGATAGAAATAATTTTTATTTGCATTCGAGAGAAGACATGAAGGGTTATGCTGAAAATGCGTTGACGGCCTGTGATGCCCCTGTCGAAGTGGAGAAAATTATTTGTGTTATTAATCACAGTGAGTTTGATTTTAGTTGTAAAAATGAAACCTTGGTATTTTATGAGGATGGGTGCGTGGTCAAAACTACCGAGCGGTCGCGTGATTTTATGAACCGGGTTTTTAAACATGCTGGCATGTCTTACAAACATATGCGCCAAATGATGATTTATATGAACGGGAATTCGGGGCATAATTGTCCCTATGTACAGGGTAAGGTGGCATTCATGCCGATCGGTGGCCCGAGCAAGAAAGATGTTTCGTGGGTCAGTTTGAGTCACTTGCTCGAATACCGGGAACATCCCAAAGAGGGGCATATGACGCGTTTGGAGTTTTTTAACCGTCATTTTCTGGATTTGGATATTGGGGTCAAACGTTTCAAGAAACGGATGGAACCTGCTATCCACATGTATGCGGCCCAACATCGACGCTTGGTGGATACAGCGGCACAATTTGATGTGGCCATTGTGCAACGGGACGGTCGCGCCAATAAAAATGTCTTGCATAAAGGAATGGTCGAACTACCTTTGAGGCCCGTCATAAATGAATTGGTATTGGCGGAAAAGATGATGGGTGTGACTTACAACGATTGGAAAAAAGAGAATCCCTTCTTGAAGGATTGTCCTTACGCTGATGATCTGGATAAACTCTTTTCTGTTTAGAAAGGTTATTATTTGTTAATTTGGCATCCCTCACATAGAATAAAGGTAACGATAACACTTAGGAGGGATGACTGAGATGAATAGAAGGATTGAAGGTTCTTTTAGAGAGTACGGCCACTTATTAGAAGCAATCGAGGAATTAAAAGCGGGTGGTTACGAGACAAATCAACTATTGGTGGTTACGCGCAATGATCTCGATGCTGGTTTGACCGAAAAAACAGGTGTGGATGTAGTCGTCACGCGTGGTGAATCTTTATGGGATAAAATTGTTGGCTTTTTCACAGTTGATTTGGATGACGATGAAGAACCGGAAGATGAAGAGGATCTTTTTGAAAAATACGGCATCGATGAGGAAACGTACGAACGATTTGAAGAAGACCTCGAAAATGGTGAATTCCTATTGCTGGTAGATACAGCTCCTCCTGCGAAAACAGATAAACATGCGGAGTTCATGGTGCGCGATGGCATTATCAAAGCGAATGAAGAAGCAAAAGATGAAACAAATGATGAAGCGAAATTAGCAGCGCGACCTGACTGGACAGAATACGAAGAAGTTAATGGGGATATGCCACGACATTCAATTACGAAAGAATCGGAAGGAGTAAATCCAATGAAAGATGAAATTCCAAAAGATACTGAAATAACTGAAAGTGAACACCCAGCTGAAAAAGATGAAATCACGGGTGAAGAAATTGTCGTTGAATCAGAACCAGGTGATGCAACGGAAGGCGACGAAGATGTGGCTTTGGATGAGTTGCAGCATGATGACATCGAATTCCCAGATGAAGAAAAAGTTTCAACTGATCCATTTGGTGGCGAGACAGAAACAAAGGAATAGTAAAGCGAGGCGGAAATCCGGAAACGGATTTCCTTTTTTGATATAATCAATTATGCGAGGAGAGTCGGTAAATGGAAATTACGAAAATAACGGTCCAGAAAAAGCGGAAGGATCGCTTCAATATCTTCGTTGATGGCGAATATGCGTTTCCGGTTTCGGAGGCCGTTTTAATAAAATTAGGTTTGAATAAAGGGATGCAACTGACACCGGAGCGAATGGAAGAAATCGAACGCGAAAACAGTGCCTACATGGCCTATACCACTGCGGTGGATTATTTGTCGTACGGTTTGCGGAGTGAGAAGGAAGTTCGGACGAAACTGCGGGAACAGGAAATTCCCGAGATTTATATCGAGCCGACGTTGCAACGGTTGCGTGACCAGAAATATATTGATGATGTGATTTATGGGGAAAGTTATACGCGCACGGCGATGACGATAAACCGCAAAGGGCCACGTGTGATTGCGCAGGAATTGAAGTTGAAGGGCTTGGATGAACCGACGATTTTGACGGCGTTGGATCAATACCCGGAAGAGGTGCAGCTGGAAAATGCACAGGCTTTGGCGGAAAAGACGCTACGTAAGCAAAGCCGGGTGTCCTCGCGCGAAGGTGGCCAGAAGACGCGGCTTTATTTGCAACAAAAAGGTTTTGATAAGGAAATCATCCAGCAAGTGTTTGAAGAGTTGGATACGGAAAAGTCGGAAGCGGATGAGCTGGATGCGTTGCGGGTGCAGGGTGACAAAGCTTGGACGCGGTATGCGCGTAAAGAAAAAGGCCGGGAATTGGCGCAGAAAGTTCGCGCGAGTTTGTATCAAAAAGGCTTTCCGGGTGAACTAATAAATAAGTATATAGAGGAAAAGGGTATTGATGACGAATAGAGAATTATTGTTGGAAAAATATGGGGTCGAAATGTGGCCCGAAGAGAAGATTGTGGCGTTCAGGAAGGCGTTATTGGATTGGTATGACGCGAAAGGGCGTGACCATTTGCCATGGCGGTTGAACCAGGATCCGTACCGGATTTGGGTATCGGAGATCATGTTGCAACAAACACAGGTGAATACGGTGATTCCGTATTTCAATCGGTTTGTGGCGTTGTTCCCGTCGATTAAGGATTTGGCGGAAGCGGACGAGGAAGTATTGTTGAAGGCTTGGGAAGGGCTCGGCTATTATTCGCGGGTTCGGAATATGCAAGTGGCGGCGAAGCAAATCATGGCGGACTATGACGGGGTATTTCCGACTGATCCGGCCGAGATTATTAAGCTGAAGGGGATTGGCCCGTATACGTGTGGCGCGATTTCCTCGATGGCGTTTGGCTTGCCGGAGCCGGCAGTGGATGGCAATGTGATGCGCGTGTTCAGTCGCTTGTTTGAAATCGGGGACGATATTGCCAAACCGGCCACGCGGAAATTATTTGAATTGTTGGTGAGGATTGTGATCGACCCGTACCGCCCGGGGGATTTTAATCAGGCTATCATGGATTTGGGGTCCGATATTTGTGGGCCGGCAAATCCGCGACCGGAAGAGAGCCCGATTCGGGAATTTAATGCGGCTTATAAAAACGGAACGATGCATTTATATCCCTTTAAATCGAAAGCGAAAAAGCCGGTTGTGTTGGATTTGCATGGTATTGTCGTGCGCCGCGGGAATGCTTTTTTGATGGAGAAGCGACCTAGTGGGGGACTGCTGGGGGATTTCTGGACGTTTCCGCTAGTTGAAAATGGCCCGGATACAGAGGCAATCGGGACATTTTCCCATGTCTTCAGTCACCGGAAGTGGAATGTCAAGGTGCATATGGTGGACGAGGTTCCGGGGAGTGAGCTGGCGGAGAATATGAAGTGGGTGTTGGAGGAGGATTTCAGCGACTACGCGTTCGCGGTTCCGCAACAGAAGATGTGGGAGATTGTGAAAAAACACGAACGAAAATTATTTTATTAGATGGGAAACTATGCCACAAGATTTGATATTATGATATAATTATTTGTGTATTGTAATTTGGTTAGAAGGACCCACCTTTTGACCCACATAGATATAGAAAGTTGGGCACCGTGATGCATCATCCGAAAGAAGGAGAGTTCATCACTATCAAGAGTTATAAGCATGACGGCAGCCTACATCGTACCTGGCGTGACACCATGGTATTAAAAACCAGTGATCAATCCATCATTGGATGCAATGATCATACCCTTGTGACGGAAGCTGATGGCCGTCGTTGGGTAACGCGCGAACCGGCGCTGCTTTATTATCATAAGCATTACTGGTTCAACATTGTGACAATGATTCGTCAAAAAGGCATTTCATATTACTGCAATCTTGCGTCGCCGTATGTGATCGATGATGAAGCATTAAAGTATATCGACTATGACCTGGATATCAAGGTTTTTCCTGATGGTGAAAAGCGTTTATTGGATGTGGATGAGTATGAGTTACATCGGGCTCGTATGCAATATCCAAAAGAAATCGACCATATCCTGAAAGAAAACGTGAAAATTTTGGTGAGTTGGATCAACGAAGAAAAAGGTCCGTTTTCCAAAGAGTACGTAGAATTGTGGTATGAAAGATATCGTCAGCTGTCGCATCAGAAACATAACAAGTGATGGATGCGAAAATAAAAACAACCACCTGGATGAACGGGTGGTTGTTTTTTTGCTTGCGTATAAGGTGTGAGCGATGGGGTGCTTGGTGCTTGGTGCGGCGATTAGAAGAAAGTAAAGGACCCATCGCCGCATTTTCGCCTCAAGTGCGGCTTTGAGCACAAAAAAAATTTCTTAACGCCGCATTTTGGTGAAAAAAGCGGTGTTCCTGAGATTCGAAACTCCTCAACGCCGCACTTTGGGCTGTTAGTGCGGCGATACGCGATTATACATTTTCTAATCGCCGCATTTCTCGCTGAATGTTTCTTCTATGAATCTGATTCCCAGTCCAATTCTGGACTAAATGCGGCTTAATCTTATCGGAACCAAATAAAATTTGTAATTCCTGGACGGCATCTCTGACGGCTTGCTGTTTTGTCTTAGTTGATTTGCAAATTGAGCAGTAGAATTTTTTGGAAGTAGCGAGTTTCATTTTATTTTCACAGATTCTGCAAAACACGCCCCGCTCCAATTTACCGAAATCAAACGCCATCAACTGTTCGTAACGATTTATTGTTTGGTGAGATTCGTGCAAATAGCGGGCGAGTTCGTAGTGTGCGCTCGTCAAACGTTGGTGGTCCTTCGCGATATACGAAACAAACCGGTCGAGCTGACCAAACTGGATGAGAGGCATTTCCATTGTGGAACCGTGTAATTGAAACATAGGATTAACCGTCAAAATCCGTGATTGAATTTGAAAATCAAAGCCTTGGGTAAACGAGCGCAGTTGTTGCTCAGTCCGTTCCAGTTGCAGAAAGGGATTGTCGCGTGGCTGCATCTGATGGTTGTAGAAATTTCCATTTTGGTAGACAAAGGTCCCGCCGTAGTTCTTGATTTCACATAAATAGATTTGCGCGGGGGCGATAATCAATTTGTCGATTTGGCAGAAACGGTTGCCTTGCAGACACAGGTTATTAAGGATGATGCAATTGTCCAGACGCGAGTCGAATAAATCATCCGCAGCTACTTCACCTTCGTATCCATTCTGTTGATCCAAATAATTCCGTTCCTGTTCTTTAGTAAATGGCATGCGGGGATGGAGAATTTCCATCACCTGTAAATTATGTGGCTTTTTTCTCATATATATTCCTCCTTACATATATATAAGCAAAAAATGTCAAAAAGCTTTTTTTTTGTGAAAAAATATCCGTGCAAAATGGCACCATTTGTATTACTATTAAAAGGGTATTTAAATTGTAAAATATTTATATAATTAGGAGCGAGATGGATTGAAGAAAAGAGATGCATTTATCGTTGTAATTCTGGGAATTATTACGGTTGCGGTTATTTTTGTGGGTTTCCGCTATCGTCAAAACATTCAAGCTGACCTCGTAAATAAAAGTGACTATGTTGAAGTGAATCAAACAGAGTCTTTCGAGGCGCGACAAAAGAAAAAAGAAGAAGAAAAACGCGCGAAGTTTTTGTCTGCGTTTGATAAAAAACGTGAAAGTAATACTGTTGCAGATTTCTTGCAGTACGTGAAATATGCAAAAGGCGATACAAATGTGGCTTTCTACGGCGAGATTGAAGACAAGGCGCAATGGGCTGTAGATAACATGACTCAGTTAGCGACTGAGCGTGCATTCACTGAAATGCAAACAAACTTTGTCAGCACGCTGGAGTCTGAATCTGTTGGGGACCGCGTTGAAGAATTAATCAAACTTAAACCGGATGTAGTATTCTTCCACACACCGATGCCTGTTCAGGAAGTAATCTGGACCGCAGATGGTGAAGCGGTAGAGACAGACAATCTTTCAGAAGTTTTAGCTGCTTATGATGCGATGAAAGAAGAATTATCAGAAACTTTAATTGTCCTGGTTACACCAGCACCGCGCCAAGTGGATCCTGAGTCTGAAGAAGAAATTTCTTGGCACCAAGTTGAAATTGATGCACTTGTCAGCGAGAGCGAAGGGTACGAAATTCCTGTTTATAACATTCATGACCAAGTGATGGAGCACTTAACAGCTAACACATTGGAAATCGCAAGTCTGTATAACGAAGAAGGTACTTTTAAACCTGAAACGTCGGAATTGCTGAAAAATATGTTCGCTCAAAACTTGAAAACTTTAGAGATAGCTACAACAACTGCATATGTACTGGATGGTAAACCTGCAGAAGTAGATATTGTCATTGAAGTTTACTCTGAAGAAGAAGAAGAAGAAGAGTCTTCGGAAGAAATTATAGAAGTGGAATCCTCTGAAGAAATAATAGAAGAATCCGAATCAGTCGAATTGGAAGACGAATGGTATGAATCAGAAACAGAAGTTGAGGAATGGATTGAGGAATCGGTAGAAGAAACTTATGTGCCACCGGTACAAGAAACGACAACGCCTGTACAATCTGATTCAAGTTCTGAAAGTAAAAAATCTGAGTCAAATTCTAGTAGTAGTTCAGAATCCAGTTCATCAAGCAGTAGTACAAGTTCTAGCAGCTCAAGTTCCAGCAGTAGTTCAGAATCCAGCTCGAGCTCACAATCAAGTGAAATTGAAGAACCTGCATGGAGCGAACTAGAATCCGAATAACACCACCAAGCATCCCGCATATACGGGGTGCTTTTTTAATAAGCGAAAGTTTATAAGAATGTTATAAATACGTGAGAATAACCCCTTTGAGTATCAATGGAAACGCTTTTTTAGTATAATTAGGTTGAAAATAATGACGGTTTCCGTTAAAATAGCACTTCTTAAAAAACTGCTATGTCACAAACATTTGTCGTAACCTGTCAGTTTCAATAGAAAAAGGAATGAGTAGTATGGAAATGAAGAACATAGTATTCACGGACCAGATGATGAAGAACCATCCTTATGATGAAAAAACTGGTTTGTTAAATGTCACCCCTGAATTTGATTTAACTTATGCAACCGATGAAAAACTCGGATTTATTTTTTCGCCTGACATGACGATTTTTCGTGTATGGGCGCCTGCTGCCTCCAAAATAGAACTTATTTTATTTCATACCTTATACGGGGATGGAGCAGAACACATTGCGATGAATCAAGTTGCACCAGGAACTTATGAAATTGATATCAACCGTAACTTGGATAATGTGGCCTATAACTTTGGTGTTTATTATCCAGATGGAAAATATACTGAAACAGTCGATCCTTATGCAATCGCCACTACAAGTAATGGGGAACGTTCGGTGGTCGTTGATTTACTGACAACGAATCCGGAAAATTGGAGTGAAAGAATGCCGCCTTTCACAGCTACAACGGATGCCGTTATTTATGAAGCAAGCGTTCGGGACTTTACCATGTCGGAATCAAGCGGGGCAAAGAATCGCGGGAAATTTTTGGGTGTGGTGGAAAAAGGCACCAAGTCACCTAACGGACTGCCTACTGGGCTGGACTATTTGAAAGAGCTCGGGATCACGCATCTGCAGTTAATGCCGATGTACGATTTCCAGACTGTGAATGAAGAAAATCCCGAAGAGAAATATAACTGGGGGTATGATCCCCAAAACTACAATGTGCCGGAAGGTTCCTACGCGACCGATCCACGTGATCCAAAAACCCGTATTCGGGAAATGAAACAAATGGTGCAGGGATTGCATGATGCCGGCATTCGCGTGATTATGGACGTGGTTTATAACCATGTGTATGATCCCGATACACATCCATTTGAAAGGGTGGCCCCGGGTTATTATTTCCGCCGCAATGAAGATGGCAGTATGTCGAACGGAACAGGTGTGGGCAATGACACCGCTTCGGAACACGCAATGATGAAAAAATATATTTTGGACAGTGTGAAGTATTGGGCGCAGGAATACCATATCGACGGGTTCCGTTTTGATTTGATGGGCATCCATGATGTTGATACAATGAATGCTGTCCGCGATATGTTGGATGAGATAGACCCTTCCATCATCGTGTTGGGTGAGGGTTGGAATTTAAACACGAATTTACCAGAAAATAAACGCGCATCCAGTATCAATGCGCGCCAAATGCCCGGGATTGCGCATTTTAACGATGCAATGCGGACTGCAATCAAAGGTGCGGACATGGGTGGCGGTTATGATACAGGTTTTATTTCCGGAAAGCCATTTATGGAACAGTGGATTGCGATCAATCAGCAAGGTGGATTGTACTACCCGCAGGATATCGCAGGTTATCAACAACCAGATCAAATCGTTCAATATGTTGAAGCGCACGATAATCATACATTGTTCGATAAATTAGCGATAAACATGCCCCATGACGATGAGCGGACACGCACGCGCCGTCATTTGTTGGCGTCGACATTGGCGATGTTGGCACAAGGGATTCCGTTCATTCATTCCGGGCAAGAGTTCTTGCGCACAAAGCAAGGAGAAGAAAATACCTATAATCTACCGGACGAAATCAACATGATTGATTGGGAACGCCGCGATGCGAAGCAAAAAGAAGTAACTTATATGAAAGAATTGATTCGCTTGCGTAAATCTGAACCATTATTCCGGATGCAGGATACTTTGGATATTGCCAAGCATATGGAAGTTTTGCAGGCAGATTATTATCAGATTGTCTGGCAATTAGAAAACGAAACCGATTTTTACTATATTATCTTTAACGGAAATGGAGACCCACGTTACTTCAGTATTGAAGAGGGAAACTTTGAATTGTTGGTCCATGATTGTACCGTGACTTTGGATAACCCACGGATGTGGTTTGATACGGATGAAATCAAGGTTGAAGGCTTTTCGACCACGGTACTCCATAAAAAGAAATAACTTTGGTACAATAGTATTAAAAGAATAAATGGGGTGTCGCAGTGATAAAATTAGTAGCAATTGATATTGACGGAACACTTGTTAATGAGAAGAAAATCATGACTGAAAAAGTTAAAAAGACCATTCATGCTGCGATGGATCAAGGTGTAAAAATTGTCCTATGCACGGGACGTCCTATTTCCGGAATCAGGCCTTATTTAGAAGAATTAGGGATGTTTGCGGAAGATGATTTCGTGATTTCCCAAAATGGTGCGGTGATTACCCGAACGGACACAGAGGAAATTATCGAAGTTTGGCCGTTTGAAAAAAACGCTGTTGAGAAGTTGTATGATTTCGGAAAAGATTTTTCGGCTGATTTCCTGGTCATGAATGAGGAAAAGTTCTATTTGATTGTGCCTGAAAATAATCAAAAGGCTATGAGACCTGCATTGATTAGTGAGGGCGAAACCGTCAGAATGGCTGTTGATACAACGACTATTGGTGGGTTAGAAGGGGAATACGTCAAGGTCTTATTTTTCGGGGAAACCGCTGAGATTGATGAAGTTGAAGCAGCAGTTCCGAGTGAATTCCGGGATGAATTTTCGGTAACACGGAGTCAAACGTACTTATTGGAAATTGCGGCTAAAGGTATTAATAAGGGAACTGCGTTGACGAAATTGGCACAAGACCTAGGCTTTGAACGCGAAGAAGTCATGGCGATCGGTGACGGCAATAATGACTATCACATGATTAAGGTAGCTGGTTTGGGTGTGGTGATGGAAAACGGAACCGACTACCTGAAAAGTGTTGCCAAGGAACTGACCCTATCCAACGAAAATGATGGTGTTGCCCATGCGATTGAGAAGTTTGTGTTGAAATAAAATTAAAAACCGGGAGAACTTTTCTCCCGGTTTTTCTATACTTAAAAATCATCAATTTGTGATATTTGGTAGTGTTTGTTGCTCTGTCGAAAGTTGGTGACGGCTTTGTTGAACCTGATCAGTTCATCTTCATATTCCAGTATTGCACTCATCAAGTGGATACCACTGTAACCTTTTTGATGGACAAAATCGGTAACGTTACTTTGTTCTTGTGCATGTTTGAAAAAGTTGTCGAGCAGGAGTTTCCGCTCTTCTTTATTTGCTTCAAAGAACTGGACTTGTTCCGGGGCAACCCGGCCGCTGAATTTCAGCATGATTTGTTCGTGTCCGGTCATTAAGGTCTCCATCCGTTCGCGGATTGTGACCCGCATGGACTGGGGAAAGTTAAAGAAACTATTTTCGTATTCGTGCATCACCGAAAGGACGTTGTATGCAGCGCGGGTAGTTTTAATCATGCGCCGGTAAATAACGAGTTGTTTTCTTTCATCAAGTTTGTAACGTGTGAAAGGAAGGCGGCTTTCTTGCAAGAGTTCAAAGAAATAATCCATTCGTGTAAGCTGGGCACGTGCCCATTTCAAATCCTTGTCCATGATGGAAAAGTTAGTGTTTTTGCGCAAGCTCGACCGAATCCACACGAGGAATTCGCTCGTTGCATAGTCGATGATATGGTATAATTTCTCACCGTATTTAGGTGGATGGATGAAAGTATTAACCAAAAAGGCGATGATGACGCCGATGAAGGTCTCGGCTACCCGAATCGCTGCGACGCTGTAAAGGGAGCCACTTTCGTTCAGCATGATAACAATCATGGTAATGGCAGCCAAGCTGATCACGTCACCTAATTTTAAATAATTCAGGATGGCAATCAACAAGACGGTTGCCAGACCGATGATAATAACGTTGGTACCAATGGTGGTACTGATAAGTGCTGCCAAAAATCCACCGATTGCGTTGGCGACGAGTCGGTTGCGCATAGTCTGGTAAGATTTTGCGACAGAAGGTTGAGTGGAGGGTACTGCAGAAATTCCTGCGATGACACCCGCATCAGTTGCAATCAGTTGGGCAAGTATTATAGATAAGGTAACAGCAAGTCCGGTTTTAAACGCACGCGCACCTAATTTCATATGGGTTCAGCTCCGAAATTCTTTATTTAATTTGGTCATTATATCTTACATTCACTACAATTGTAAATGACCCAGTGTTTAAAGGCAACGTCTGAAGTATATAGAGTGAAAATTATGGGGGAATTTGTTATAATAATGGATAGTAAAAATGGCCTTCCTGATGGAAAGAGGGTAGAAAAAAATGACACATCCAATGGTAAGTGATTCGATAAATAAATTAAGGCATGAAAATGTCCGCATTACGCCGCAAAGGGAAGCGATTCTCGAGTTTATGGTTGAAACAGATAACCATCCAACCGCCGATGAGATTTACCAAGCTTTGTCGGTGCGTTTTCCCAGTATGAGTGCCGCAACGGTCTATAATAACTTGCATTTGTTTACCAAGGTTGGTTTTGTTAAAGAGCTAACGTATGGGGACGGCGCAAGCCGGTTTGATTTTACAAATACCCAGCATTACCACGCAATCTGTGAAAAGTGTGGGGCAGTGGTGGATTTATATTACCCGATTCTGGACGATTTAGAGGAAGTAACCCATGATTTGATTGGGTTTGAAGTGACGCATCACCGCATGGAAGTGTATGGTATCTGTGCTGATTGTCTTGCTCAAAAAAAATAGCCTTTTCTAATATGGAAAAGGCTATTTTATTGTATAATGGTAGTAATTATTGTGTTTGAAGGGGGAAATGAATGCCAACTTTAAATGATGTTGCCAAGCTGGCAAATGTTTCAAAAATGACTGTATCCCGGGTAATCAATCATCCTGAGCAAGTAACGGAAGAATTACGCAATTTGGTTCATAAAGCGATGGTAGAACTGGACTATCGGCCGAATAAAGCCGCGAAAGCCTTGGCACAAAACCGGACGTTGATTGTGAAGGTCATGATATTGGAGGAGTTGGACACAACCGACCCCTATTTCATGAACTTGTTGATCGGGATTGCGAGTGAGTTGGACAAAAACCACTATGCTCTGCAATTGATTACCCAGGACAGTACAAATAAAACCGAGTGTGACGGTTACATCATTATGGGGATGCGCGAGAAGGACTATACGTGGATTAAAGAGATTCCGAAGCCGGTAGTCCTTTTCGGTGAAAATGACTATGGCGTGACTTACGTCGATTCAAATAATGTCGGTGGAACTGCGAAGGCGACCGAATTTGCTATTTCGCGCGGATATGAAAAAATCACGTTCGTCGGGATTGATGTGGCGGATTTGTTCGAGCGCTCCCGCGAAAAAGGTTATTTGGAAACGATGAAGGCTGCAGGAATGGAGACGGAGATATTGCGGTTTGATAACCACTCAACGCCGCCGATGGAATATTTCCGCGAAAACTTGCATCGCTATCCAGAAAATACGTGCTTCGTTTGTGGATCGGACCGATTGGCTTTAGGTGTTGAAAATGGCATCCATCAAACAGGGAAATCCGTTCCGACTGACTACGGGGTTATCGGTTTCGATGGGGTTTTGCTGGATCAAATCGCGTTACCGAAACTTACCACCATCAAACAAGATGTCCGCCAAATGGGAGAATTGTGTGCGCAAATTGTATTGCGCAAGATTCAGTTTCCGGATGAGGAAGTGGAAAGTATCGAATTTGATACCCAATTGATTATTAGAGAAAGTACAAAATAAACACGCTCACGCGTGTTTTTTTGTTAGGGTAATTTGTTGAGGTGCGGCGTTGGCGTTGAAAAAAATTCTTAACGCCGCATTTTTGTGCTAAATGCGGCGTTCCTCATAAAACTAGACCACCAACGCCGCACAAATAGTAAAAAGTGCGGCGTTCTGGACGAAATGTCCCAATGAACGCCGCACCACCAACCATAATATCACTTATTTCCCATTCATCTCCACCGATTTAGCAATGGCTGCTTCAACTGACTGCATCACCGCACTCCGCAAGCCGTTTTCTTCGGCCTTAACGACCATTTCAATCGTCGTGCCACCGGGTGAGCAGACAGCATCCTTCAGTTCTCCCGGATGGCGACCGGATTCCAGCACCATTTTGGCCGTTCCCAACATCGCTTGCGCTGCAAAGTTATAAGCCTGCGCCCGGGGCATACCGGCACGCACCACTGCATCGGCCATCGCCTCAATGACCATGTACAACATTGCAGGTGAGGAACCACTGACGCCGATTACTGCGTCAAACAACCGTTCTTCTACAACCTCAACTTTTCCCAAACTACTGAACAAGGCCACCAGTTCCTCCTGTTCTTCCCGGGCCACACCCTCACCAAAACACAAGCCAATCATCGCTTCCCCGACCGCAGCTGGTGTATTCGGCATCGCCCGCGCAATTTTTACAGGCGCACCAAATGACTCCATCACGTCTTCAAGCGTTACTCCGGCGGCAACCGCCACAACCACTGCGTCAGGACGGACCGATTCGCGCACTTCTTTAATAATCGCATCATACAAGTGGGGTTTTATCGTTAAAAATAAAATATCGGCAGCTTTCGCCACCGTAACGTTATCGGTGGTCGTCAAAATTCCCCATTTCGCACGCAAACCCTCCAATACTTTTTCGTTTCGCCGTGAAGCAATCACGTCACTCGGCTCAGCAAACCCAGCATTCAACATGCCTTTTAAAATTGCTTGGCCCATATTTCCCATGCCAATGAAACCTATTTTTTTATTCATTTCCGCACCGTCCGTTCATCTATTTTCTTTCTATTATAACAAGAACATCCCCTGCATCAAAATTCGTATTTTGATAACGGTAACAAGTTGCTTTCGTAATCGTTTTCAGCGAAACTAGGAATAAGAGGAATTATAAAAGGAGGCAGCAACATGGAACAAAACACACCTTGGTGGCATAAAACGATTTTATACCAAGTGTACCCAATGAGTTTCCAGGATACCAACCATGACGGCATCGGTGATATTCCAGGAATCACGCGTCGTCTGGATTATATCCAAAGTCTGGGCGTCAACATGATTTGGATCAATCCCATTTTCGCTTCACCAAAAGTGGACAACGGCTACGATGTTTCCAATTATATGGAAATCGATCCGCAGTTTGGCACGATGCAGGACGTGGAAGAACTGATTCATGAAGCTCATATCCGGGGCATCAAAATTATTTTTGACCTGATTCTCAATCACACATCCGACCAACATCCTTGGTTCCAGGAAGCAATCAAGAGCCCGGATAATGAATACCGCAATTATTATATTTGGCGTGACGGCAAGAAGAACGGAGCGAAAGCGCCCAACAACTGGGAAGGTTTTTTCAATACTTCCGTCTGGGAAAAAGGTCCACTAGAAGATGACCAATACTATTTCCACTTGTTCGCCAAAGAGATGCCCGATTTAAACTGGGAGAACCCGAATGTCCGCCGTGCTCTTGAAGACGTTGCCCTGTTTTGGCTTGATAAAGGAATCGACGGTTTCCGGCTGGATGCCTTTATCCACATCGTGAAAGAAGAAGGTTTTCCGGATCTCGATTTACCGGAAGGCCAAATCGACTTGGCCGAACAGTATTACTCTAACTTACCGAAAGTGAATCAATACATGCGGATTTTTACTACCAGTCTGCGCGAACACTTCCCGGATATTTATATGCTGGGTGAAGCAGCTTCGGCGAATGTTGAGTTGGCCCGTTCTTACTGCGACATCGATCAAGGCGGCTGTAACTCGGTCATCACCTTCCGCTATTTCACGATGGATGAAGAAGCAAAGGATAAACGCCTCAACGGCAACATGCAGGCAACCAAACTCCTTTATCCAGAGTTCGAAGCAAATATGGATGAGTGGCAACGCGCCATGGCTGATGTTGGTGGACCGACGCTTTACTGGAGTAATCACGACATGGCCCGGACTGTTTCCCGGATCGGAAACGACCATATCTACCGCGACAACTCTGCAAAAATGTTGGCAACCTTGATGTATTTACAAAAAGGCATTCCCGTTATTTACAATGGTGAAGAAATAGGCATGAAGAACTTATATATTGACGCTATCGAAGATTTCAAATCCCCGGAAGCGCAAGGATTTTATGAAAAAGCGCTGGAGCTTGGTTATACGAGGGAGTGGGCGATTCACAATATCCGCGAAACTTCCAAGGATTCCGCACGGGGCGGCATGCAGTGGCATGATGGCGACTATGCCGGTTTTTCGACCGTGGAACCGTGGAGTGGCGTCAATGTAGAGAAGAAATATAACGTCAAAGACCAGATGATGGATTCAGAGAGCATTTTGATTCATTACAAAAAAATCCTGGATTTAAAACGGACGGAATTATTCTGCATAGGTGATTACCGTTTGTTGCCAACCGATGCCAACATTTACGCCTATGAGCGCGAGTATAGTAATAAAGCCGCAACAATTATCTGTAATGTCACCGAAGAGATGCAATTTTACGATTTACCACCTGTTCCGGAAAATGGCTATCGGCGTCCCATCTTGTCAAATGAAGGGGTTCGTCTGATAAAAGGGGGCAACACCGTTCGTTTAGGCCCTTATGCAGCAGTGGTACTACTCACTGATTATGAATAATAAAAGGAGGATTTTATGGCACACGATACAGACATAGCTTTACGCAACCAAGTCATGTATAGCATTTATGTCCGCAATCATACCAAAGAAGGAACGTTTAACGCCATCATTCCTGATTTACCCCGGATCAAGTCCTTTGGAACCGACATTATCTGGTTGATGCCCATTCACCCAATCGGGGAAGTGATGCGAAAGGGACTGGCCGGTAGTCCCTATGCAATCAAGGATTTCCGGGCCATCAATCCGGAATATGGCACAATGGCTGACTTCAAATTACTGGTCGATGCCATCCATGCACAAGGCATGAAATGTATTATTGATGTGGTTTACAACCATACCTCACCTGATTCCGTTTTGGTGAACGAACATCCCGAATGGTTCTACCGTCGCCCCAATGGCAAGATGGGGAATAAAGTAGGTGAATGGTATGACGTTGTCGACCTGGATTATTCGCATCCCGAATTATGGGATTACCAAATCGAAACATTGAAGATGTGGTCAGAAATAGTGGACGGTTATCGTTGTGATGTTGCCAGTTTGGTTCCAATAGAATTTTGGGTGCGGGCACGCAAAGAAGTGGCAGAAGTTAATCCGGATACCATTTGGCTAGCCGAATCGGTTCATACCCATTTTTTACGTTCACACCGGGACCGCGGAAATATTGGTTTATCGGATAGTGAAATATACGAAGCATTTGACATTACTTATGACTATGATGTGGAGGATTTTTTCACTGCCTATCTCAATAAAGAAATATCATTGAAAACCTATTTGCGTATCTTGATGTTCCAGGATGGGATTTATCCGAAAAACTATGTAAAGCTCCGCTTCCTGGAAAATCATGACCATCCAAGATTTAGAGCACGTGTGAAAGATCCGCGGGCCGTGCGTAACTGGACGGCATTTTCCTTTTTCCAAAAAGGAACAACATTGATTTTTGCCGGTCAGGAAAAGGGAATTGCCCACTTGCCTGATTTGTTCGATGTCGATCCCATTGCCTGGGAAAGGGCAGACATGGAATTGTCGCTGTTGATGCAACGTTTGGGGAATCTAAAGGCTGATGCTGCGGTACGTGAAGGGGCTTATCATTTGGAGGCCGAAGAGGGCGTGGATGTAGTCAATGGTGCTTACGATTACGAGGGTCGCACGCTACATGGCATTTTCAGCTTGGATGGCAAGCGCCACGATGTTCCAGTTGATGCTCCAGATGGCGAGTATCGCAACCAAGTGGATTCAGAATTGGTAGTCGTAGAAAATGGCATGATTGCGGCAAAGGGCGAACCAATTATCTTTACGCACTATCATCCAAAACCTCCTATTCGTTAACTATTGAAATATTGTTACCGATAACAAATAGGAAACGCTTGCAAAAAAGGGCTTTCAATAAGATAATGAATATGTAAACAAAATATGTATAGACATCATAGGAGGATGTAAATATGTTAACAAATTGGAAAAAAGGTAGAATTGGTCTTTTGGCAGCTTCATCCGCATTCTTGTTAGCGGCTTGTGGCGGGGGAGAAGATGCAGACACAGTAGAATCAACAGATCCAGGAACACAAGAAACAACGGACGAAACTGCTGGTGGTGATTTTTCTGGACAAACGTTGAACATTTCAGTGGGTGACGATTATACACCATTCGTTGAAGCAATTATTCCTGCATTCGAGGAAGAATATGGTGTGACTGTCGAATTGACAGAGCGCGATATGTTCGAAAACCTTGAAGCACTCCCATTGGATGGTCCAGCAATGCTTGGTCCAGACGTAATGATCGCACCATATGACCGCGTGGGTGGTTTAGGTCAACAAGGGCACTTGTTAGACGTAACACTTCCAGATGACGGCCGTTATGATGACACAGATAAATTACAAGTTACTGCCAATGATACAATCTACGGAAATCCATTTGTAATTGAAGCATTGGTTATGTATTACAACAAAGAATTGTTGGATGCAGCACCGACAACGTTTGAAGAGTTGGAAGAATTAACGAAAGATGAGCGTTTCGCATTTTCTTCTGAAGAGGGCAAATCAACAGCTTTCCTATCTAACTGGATTGACTTCTATAACTCATACGGTCTATTGGCTGGTTATGGCGGATATGTATTCGGTGAAGACGGAACGGACACAACAGATATCGGTTTGAACTCTGAAGGAGCAATCGAAGCCATTGAATACGGCACTAAATGGTTCCAAGAGTATTGGCCACAAGGTATGTTGGACAAGACAACTTCCGGAAACTTCATTGATGATCAATTCATCGGTGGAAAAGCGGCAGCAATCATCAACGGACCATGGGGAGCAGCTAACTACCGTGACTCAGGTGTTGATTATGGTGTAGCACCGGTTCCAACGTTGCCAAACGGCGAACCATACGCACCATTTGCGGGTGGTAAAGCATGGGTGATTTCTTCTTATACAGAAGTTGGGGATCTGGCACAAGAATTCTTGAACTTTGTAACAAATGAAGAAAACCAAACATTACTATTCGAAGAATATACGGCTGAAATTCCAGCTAACCAAGATGCACGTAAAGTAATTGCTGATGCTGGTGATGACGAATTGGCTGTTGCCGTTATCGAACAATACAACTCTGCAATTCCAATGCCAAACATTCCAGAAATGGCTGAAGTTTGGACGGGCGCAGAAACAATGATGTTCGATGCCGTTTCAGGCAACAAAACAGCTGAAGAATCTGCTAATGATGCAACAGAATTGATTAAACAAAATATCGAGCAAAAATATTAATAATTAGGCGATTAAAAGCCTGATATTCCATCGGCAGAGACGTGCCCTGTCTCTGCCGTTGATTTTTGAAGAGGGGGAATTACCGTGGAAGAATCAAACGGAAACGGACGTAAAAAAGTAGAATTTTCCGCCGAGGATCAACAACGGATCAAAAAAGCAACCCTTTTGTCCATCGTTCCTGGTCTCGGGCAATTATATAATAAACAAACCGCAAAAGCTGTTCTGTTCTTTGCCTTCCTTGGCTTTGTTATTGTTGAAATGGCAGTCTACGGTGTTGATGCCTTAACGGGATTGATTACGCTGGGTTCAACACCACGTGAGGATCACTCCTTGTTCTTGATGATCGAAGGGGCCTTGCAAATTCTGGTCATGATTATCTTCGCTCTAATCTGGATCATCAATATCTATGATGCGTATCGCGTTGCAAAAATTAAGGCGCTGGATCCCAGAAATGTCAATTACTCACCTAAAGCGATGTTATGGAATGCTTATAACAATGGCTTCGCCTATCTATTAACCATTCCAGCATACATCGTCATGCTTTTCGCCATTTTATTCCCAGTATTGGTAACGATTTTCATCTCATTCACAAACTATGATTTCTACCATATCCCACCTGGTACTTTAGTGGATTGGGTCGGATTTGATACCTTCAAGAATATTGTTTCCTTGAGTACTTACCGTGATACCTTCGGGGCGGTATTCTCATGGACAGTCATCTGGACGGTTTCGGCAACGACACTCCAATTGGTCATCGGTATTTTTACGGCGATGGTTTTGAATCAGCCTTTTATTAAAGGTAAACGTTTCTTCGGGGTAATCATGCTCTTACCTTGGGCAGTTCCCGCGTTCATTACCATCATGTCATTTTCGAATATGTTCAATGACTCAGTAGGGGCGATTAACTCCCAAGTTATTCCCTTTATTAATAACTTACCATTCGTTGATATTCCGTCAATCGCGTGGAAAACAGATCCGTTCTGGACCAAAATCGCGATTATCGCTATCCAGGGCTGGCTAGGTTTCCCATATATTTATGTATTGGTTTCTGGTATTTTGCAATCCATCCCAGCAGACTGGTATGAAGCAGCTGTTATTGATGGTGCGACCACTATCCAGAAATTCCGTTTTATCACCTTGCCACAAATCTTTGCTGTAGCGGCACCGATTTTCGTAACGCAATATACCGGTAACTTCAACAACTTCTCCATGATTTACCTCTTCAATGAAGGGGGACCGGGTAGTGTGGGATCAGGGGCTGGTGCAACGGATATCTTGATTTCCTGGATCTATAAATTGACGACAGGACAATCACCTCAATACAACATCGCTTCGGCCGTGACATTGATTATTTCGGCAGTCGTTATCACTATTTCAATGTTAATCTTCAGCCGAACACGTGCATTCGAAATGGAGGATTAGGACATGGAAAATAAAAAACCGAAAAAAGTCCGGACACAAAAAAGTGCACGCCGTACAAATAAAATTTTGACCTATACTTACTTGGTGTTTCTGAGTATTATCATTATTTATCCGCTTTTGATTACGGCGACATCGGCTTTTCGTGCTGGTAACTTGCTGGCGTTTGACTTGAATCTAACCGGACCTTGGACCCTGGATAATTTCCGCCGTTTGTTCGAGGAAACGTTATATCCGCAGTGGTACATGAATACGTTGAAAGTGGCTCTGACAACCATGGTTATCCAGGTTGCAACGATTACCTTGGCAGGATTTGCTTACAGCCGTTATCGTTTTATCGGCCGTAAACAATCACTGAAATTCTTCTTGATCGTGCAAATGGTACCGACAACAGCAGCCTTGACGGCTTTCTATGTTATGGCGTTGTTACTTGGTGGTTTGGACAAACACTGGTTCTTGATTTTCGTTTATATCGGTGGCGGTATTCCGATGAATACGTGGTTGATGAAAGGGTACTTTGATACGGTACCGATGGAACTGGATGAATCAGCACGTTTGGATGGCGCGGGTCACTTGCGTACTTTCTGGCAAATTATTTTGCCATTAGTGCGTCCAATGATTGCTGTTCAAGCATTATGGGCATTCATGTCGCCATTTGGTGAATATTTGCTTGCACGTTTCTTATTGCGTTCGCCAGCAAACTACACCGTAGCGAATGGTCTGCAAACATTTATCAACAACCCCCGCGATCAACGGGTCGCATTGTTTGCGGCCGGGGCTATCCTGATCGCTGTTCCGATAGCAACTTTGTTCTTCTTCTTGCAAAAGAACTTTGTTTCTGGTCTAACAGCGGGTGGAACAAAAGGTTAGAAAAAGATTCTGGCGTTGCGATTGTGTGTTTGGCGACCTTCAACTAGAATAAAGAAAATATAGAAATGTAGGTGGACACACATGCAAAATGCAACTTTTCCGATTGATTATTTCCGTAGTACCTTAACACCCGTCTCGATGTTCCGCGGCCGAAAATTCCTGAGCTGGCCGAAAATTATCTTCGTGATTTTATTTTTGAATGGCTTGATGATGATTCCCATCGTTTTGAATTATGCGGACGATGACAGTTTCAGTTTGGAACCGACGTATCCGATTGTTTTCGATATGGTGGATGAAGCGGTCGTCACTGCCTTGAATAGCGAGGAGGCCTTTTTCCAGGAAAAAGAAAACGGTGTGGTTGTAGGCGGTGGGGAAGAATCCGCCGCATTGGAATATGACAACGTGCTTTACTTCGGTGAAACGGAAATGGTTTTGAAAGAGGGGGATTCTCCGGTCACACGGGCAACTTATACAAAAGATTTGGAGTGGGGCGATTCGGTCGAATCGGTGCGCTCCCAAATGAGTCGTCAGTGGTATTACATGAACCGGGTGTTTATTGTCGCGACCTATTCGTTCATGATAGCAGGGATGCTTTTGTTGATGAATGTGTTGTTGATAGTGGGTGCGGCGTTCTTCATGTATTTGGCCGGCAAGAATTCAATTATGGAATTGGATACGTTTAAAGAGAGTATAAATGTGATTTTAAATGCGGTTGGATTACCGGTTTTGGCATCGTTGGTGGTGGGGTTGTTCTTACCGGAAATAACCACGATGATGAGTGTGCAATCGATGGGCTTGGTTTTGATGATTGTCTTGCTTTATTTCAAGACGCGTTTTTCCGAACAATACATTCAATCACAAGAAGACAAATAGAAATCGTGTTAGTTTAGAGGAGTGTAGCGAATCGATGAAAAGATTATTTGATATTGATCCGTGGAAAGTAAAAACTTCGACTTTTCATGCAGATGATAAAAGGCTTCAAGAGAGTTTGACGTCAATCGGTAATGGTTATATGGGGATGCGCGGTAACTTTGAAGAAGGTTATTCAGGCGACACGCATGAAGGAACTTATTTGGCGGGAGTTTGGTATCCAGACAAAACACGCGTCGGTTGGTGGAAAAATGGTTATCCAGATTATTTCGGAAAAGTCATCAATGCCATGAACTTTATCCAGGTGGGTATTATGGTTGATGGTCACCAAGTGGACTTGGATAAAGATACGTTCCGAGATTTTTATTTGGAATCCGATATGAAGACGGGTGTACTGACGCGTCGCTTTGTGTGGACCAGTGATGATGGTGAAACGGAGATTGGTTTTCATTTCACCCGTTTCTTGAGCATTGTGGATAAAGAAATTGCTGTTATCCAAGTAAAGGCGGAAATCTTGAAAGGGAATCCTGAGATTTCGATGAAGCCTGGTTTGGACAATCGCGTTCATAATGAAGATGCTAACTACGATGATGTGTTCTGGGAACAAGTAGCTGAAAACGTTGCTCCTGCCAGCGTAACGGCACGCACGATTGCAAATGATTTTGGCATTGAGCGGTTTACGGTAACGGGATTGATGCTGAACGAAGTAAGTGGTTTGCGTTTGACGGATTCGGAAGTCTCCGATTTGCAAGCTTTTGAGACCTATACGGGTCAAGTGGCTGAAGGCGAGACCGTTGTCTTGAATAAATATGTGGCGATGGTAACGAGTCGAGATGTCGAACCCGAACAGCAAGAAGAAAAAGCGGCTGAGTTGGCGAGAGCTGCTAAAGCCAAAGGTTATGAGGAATTATTAAAAGAACACGTTGGTGCTTGGGATGTCCGTTGGCAAAAAGCGGATGTTAAAATCGTCGGCGACGATGAAGCCCAACAAGGCCTGCGTTTTAACTTATATGGTTTGTTCTCCACCTATTATGGCGATGATGATCGCTTGAATGTGGGACCAAAAGGATTTACGGGCGAAAAATACGGTGGCGCGACCTACTGGGATACGGAAGCCTTTATCGTGCCGATGTATCTGGCAGTTGCTGATCCGGAAGTAACCCGTAACTTGTTGAAATACCGTCATAACCAGTTGGATAATGCCTATGTCAATGCCGGCAAACAAGGCTTGCAAGGTGCGTTGTATCCAATGGTTACTTTTACGGGTATTGAGTGCCATAACGAGTGGGAAATCACCTTTATGGAAATTCACCGTAATGCGGCCATTGCCCATGCCATTTATAACTATACGAAATACACAGGTGATGAGTCGTACCGTGTGAACGAAGGTCTGGAAGTGCTAGTTGGGATCTCCCGTTTTTGGGCAGACCGGGTTCACTATTCAAAACGTGCCGGTAAATATATGCTACACGGCGTAACAGGACCGAACGAATACGAAAATAACGTCAATAATAACTTCCATACGAACCGGATGGCAGCTTGGTCATTGGAGTATACATTGGAAGCTTTGAAACAAGCGGAAGCAGGCAAAGTTTCAGAGTTGGCAGTTACTGAAGATGAAAAAGCGAAATGGCAAGACATCATTGCTAATATGTATTACCCATATGATGAAGAGTTGGGTATTTATGTTCAACACGATACCTTCCTGGATAAGGATTTAATGCTGGTCAGTGATTTGGATCCGGAAAAAGATCTGCCATTGAACCAAAAATGGTCTTGGGATAAAATCCTGCGTTCACCGTTCATTAAACAAGCGGATGTTTTGCAAAGTATTTATTACTTGCGTGATCGTTTCACGATGGAAGAAAAAGAAAAGAACTTTGACTTCTATGAGCCGATGACGGTTCACGAATCCTCATTGTCACCAAGTATCCATGCGATTATAGCAGCCGAATTGGGACGTGAAGAAAAAGCGGTTGAGTTGTACTCACGCACAGCGCGTCTGGATTTGGACAACTATAACAATGATACGGAAGATGGTTTGCATATCACTTCCATGAGTGGGGCCTGGTTGTCCATCGTTGAAGGATTCGCGGGGATGTATGTGACGGAAGAGATGTTGACTTTCAAACCGTTCTTACCGAAAAAATGGGAAGCGTATGATTTCAAGATCAACTTCCGCGGTCGTTTGGTGGATGTACACGTTGATAAAGAGGGTGTGCGTTTGACGCTCGAAGAAGGCGAACCGATGGAAGTGAAAGTGTTCGATGAAATAGTAATGGTTTCGGATTCGGTAACAAAAGAATTGCAATAGAATAAGGTTAGGGAGGGCTGGGAAGTTCCCAGCCCTTTTTCAAAGGAGGATGCAGAATGGTATTGAAAGGTGTCATTTTTGATTTGGATGGTGTGTTGACGGATACGGCGGAATTTCATTTTCGGGCATGGCAGGATTTAGGTGAAAAAATTGACATTTCCTTTGATCGGGCTTTCAATGAAAATTTAAAAGGAATTAGTCGAATGGATTCGCTGGACCGCATTTTGGAACATGGTGGCAAGAAAGATGTGTATTCTATAGAAGAAAAAGAATCGTTGGCTAAGGAAAAGAATGATGATTACGTGGAATTGATCAAGGAAATAACACCAGCGGACATCTTACCGGGTGTCAAGAAGTTCCTGGATGATTGTCGTGAGGCCGGTTTAAAACTGGGATTGGCTTCCGCCAGCAAGAATGGTCCGGCCATTTTGGAAAACTTGGGCTTAACGGATTATTTTGAAGTGGTAGTTGATCCGGCTTCACTTACTAACGGAAAACCTGATCCGGAAATATTCCTGAAGGGTGCGGAGTTGTTGGGACTTGATCCTTCTGAGTGTGTCGGAGTAGAGGACGCGGAAGCGGGGATTGCATCCATCAACAGTGCCGGCATGTTCTCGGTTGGCGTTGGCTCGCCTGAATCCATGAAGCAGGCAGATTTGTTTGTGGAAGAGACCATTGAACTGGACCTGGATGCGATTATTAAAGCGCATGGCGCAAGAGGATAGCCTTAAATAAAGAGAGTGCTCAAAAAGGCGTTTAGCCCCGAACCACTGGAACGAATAAGCACAGGATGGTCGCAGACCATCTGAGCATTATTCGTGAAGTGGCGTCGGGGCTGCCTTTTTGAGCACGTTTGCGTTGAAGTATTCGTAAATAGATAAGGGCTGGGAGTTATTTCCCAGCGCTTTTGTCGTCTAGATATTTGCTAAACCATTCAGTGGCGAGTTCGGCTACTTGCTCCAGTGTCCCTGGTTCCTCGAAAAGGTGGGTAGCGTGAGGGATGATGGTTAGTTTTTTTATGTTCGTCATTTGGTCAAAGGCTTGTTGGTTAAGGCCGATGACCACATCATCGTCACCGCCCACTATCAGCAGGGTCGGTGCTATAATTGTATTAAGATAAGCGGGCGCTAAATCGGGCCGGCCGCCACGGGAAACTACCGCCTGGATTTGATCGCCAAGATTTGCTGCACTCTGTATGGCTGCTGCCGCACCGGTGCTGGCACCGAAATACCCGAGTGGTAATGATTCAAATTGTGGATGTTTTTTTAGCCACATGGTTGCGACCTCCAAACGGTGGGCCAATAACGCAATATCGAAGCGGGTTGCATAATCACTGTCTTCTTCCGGAGTGAGCAAATCCATTAACAAGGTTATGAATCCGTGTTGCTGAAGCTCGCGAGCCACAAAATTATTACGGGGGCTGAAGCGACTGCTGCCACTGCCATGTGCAAAAAGGATAATACCGCGCGGATTGGCGGGACTCTCCAGCGACCCAATAATGGTGGCAGTGCCATCGGGAATATGCACCAGATTGTTCATTTTTTGATTCCTCATTTCGTATTTTTTCCAGGAGGTGTGTTATGGAACGGACAAAAATCATTGAATGGTTGCTCGAAGGAGATGTGTCAATACAGTACCAAGTGCAACGTGATTTACTGGCTGCGGGGGATGAAGTGTTAGTACCATTGCAAAGGCGAATCGCGCTGGAAGGTTGGGGGTTTGAATTTTTACAAAGACAGCATGCTGACGGTCATTGGGGCCGTGGTTTTTATCAACCGAAGTGGACATCCACTCATTACACTTTATTGGATTTGCGGAATTTAGGTTGTTTGCCCACACCGGAGATTTCTAAAGCACTGGCGTTAATAGTGGATACGCGCAAAGGGTATGATGGTGGGATAAGCTGTCATGTGGCGGTAAGAGAAAGTGATTTGTGTGTGAATGGGATGTTTTTGAATTATGCTTGTTATTTTGGTATTTCTGAAGAAGAGATTATGTCGGTAGTTGATTTTATCATCAGTCAGCAATTGCCGGATGGTGGCTTTAATTGTAATCTGAATGTAAGTGGCGCGAAACATAGTTCCATGCATTCGACATTAAGTACACTGGAAGGTCTTTGTGAGTATCGCCTGCAAGGGTATGGTTATCGGTTGGATGAACTCATGCAGATAGAGAGGGAGGCTCGGGAGTTTTTGTTGCGTCATCGGTTATTCCGGTCAGATCATACCGGGAAGGTTATCGACTCAAAGTATTTACGTTTCCCTTATCCTTCAAGGTGGCGGTATGATGTCTTACGGGCACTTGATTATTTTGTTCATGCTGGAGTGCCTTATGATGAACGAATGCTGGAAGCGATAGAGATTGTCGAGAAGAAGCAAAATGGCGCTGGGAAGTGGCTGTTGCCAGCACATTATCCCGGTTCGGCTTTTCACTTTGAAATGGAGGAGCCAGGAAGAGAGAGTCGCTGGAATACTTTACGGGCGCTTCGGGTAATGGATTACTTCGGTATTTAGAAAGGGCTGTTCTATCTCGAGTTTAAGGACTTCCTGTAGGGTTGTCAATTAGGATGGTTAAGAAAAAAATATGAGTAAAAAAAATAATATTTTAGAGCGTTTCCCCTTTACAAGAAACCGTTTTCATGTTAGTATATGAGTGTAGAGAAGGATACAAATTACATTTCAATAGAAATGAAGTAAAGAAGATGAAGTGTATGCAAATCTTTCTTTACAGAGGATCGCTAAGGTTCCCATTTAATAATTTAGTTCCATCGATTTAGTGGCAACAGATTTTAGAAAGACCCGTAAGTCTTTGAAGATCAGTAAGAAACTAGGATGGACAACTAAATTGGGCAACTAACAATTTAACTGAAAGGCTAGTAACAACAGTAAACCTGGAGCTAGATTTTGGGACCTTGCGATTCATTTAATCATAGAACAATCGCAGAGATTGATCTATGACGAAGATTCTGATCAGATTGAGAGAGGCGAGATGCCCCGTTCTGATGAAGGATAGAATCTTCAATATATTCATCTTCATCTTGTGGCCGTGTTCCTCATAAATGGGATAGCCGATAAGGAAGGAAAGATTCATATATCGGTCCCCTGAGTGAAACATGAAAACCTAGTAAACGAAAGTCTACCAACGGATGTAGTGTTGGTACTTAATCGAGGGACATGTGTTACAGCGATGAAGGGGAAGAGTTGCATTTGCAGCTCTTCCTATTTTTGTGGGATTTTTTCATTGACATGAAAAAACGCATATGTTAAAGTAGTTTTTACATTGCGAACACAACCTTTACATCTTCTTTACAAAAAGATTAAAAATCGGTTGACAATTATTTCCGCAAATGTTATCTTAATAAAGTCGCTGCACCGCGTCAGAAAATTCTTGAAAAAATAATTTCAAAAAAGTGTTGACAATGAGTTGCACAGGTGATAATATTAAGAAGTTGTCACGAACGAAACATCACGTAACACGTGATAACGGATTGGCCTTTGAAAACTGAACAAAGAATGAACGAACCAAACGTGCAGGGCATCCTGACGGATGCACATTAAGCCGACACGCAAGTGTCGCAACACAAGTAAGTCAGCAAAACAACAAGAGCAATCAACTTAAACATTAGGGTTTCTGTACAAGAGCCCACTTTTAATGAGAGTTTGATCCTGGCTCAGGACGAACGCTGGCGGCGTGCCTAATACATGCAAGTCGAACGAACGGAACGGGAGCTTGCTCCCGGGAAGTTAGTGGCGGACGGGTGAGTAACACGTGGGTAACCTGCCCTTCAGTGGGGGATAACATCCGGAAACGGGTGCTAATACCGCATAGTTTCTTCTTCCGCCTGGAAGAAGAAGGAAAGACGGCCTTTGTGCTGTCGCTGAGGGATGGACCCGCGGCGTATTAGTTAGTTGGTGGGGTAATGGCCTACCAAGACGATGATACGTAGCCGACCTGAGAGGG